>NZ_CAKKTK010000067.1:0-25836 GCF_920656135.1 Frankia sp. Cppng1_Ct_nod
GACCTCGGAGGCCATGACCACCAGACCGTCGTCAGTCACCCAGTAGCGCGACGGCCGCAACCCGTTACGATCAAGTACCGCGCCGATGACCGTCCCGTCGGTGAACGCGATGGACGCCGGGCCGTCCCACGGCTCCATCAACGCCGAGTGGAACCGGTAGAACGCCCGGCGGGCCGGGTCCATCTCCTCATGGTTCTCCCACGCCTCCGGGATCATCATGAGAACCGCGTGCGGGAGGCTGCGCCCACCCAGGTGCAGCAACTCCAGCACCTCGTCGAAGCTGGCCGAGTCGCTGGCGCCGTCGGCGCAGATGGGGAACACGCGGCGCAGGTCGCCCGGGAGAAGATCGCTGGCCAGCAGGGCCTCACGGGCCTGCATCCAGTTCCGGTTGCCGCGCACCGTGTTGATCTCACCGTTGTGGGCGACGAACCGGTACGGGTGGGCAAGCGGCCAGCTCGGGAAGGTGTTGGTCGAGAACCGGCTGTGCACCAGGGCGATCGCGCTGGTGCAGCGGGGGTCGTCCAGGTCGGGAAAGTACGCCGAGAGCTGGTGGGTGGTGAGCATGCCCTTGTAGACGACGGTGCGCGCGGACAGGGACGGGAAGTACACCCCCGCTTCCCGGCGGGCCCGCTTTCGGACGCAGAACGCCCGGCGTTCGAGCTCCATCAGCTCGTAGGGCGCCCGGTCCTCGCCGGGCGCACCGGGCGCACCGGGCGCACCGGGCGCACCGGGCGCACCGAGGAAGATCTGACGCATCCGCGGTTCGACCTCGGCGGCGGCCCGGCCGACGATGTGGCTGACCACCGGCAGCTCACGCCAGCCCAGCACCCGCAGGCCCTCCGCGCGGACGATGCGGCTGATCGTACGCACCGCGTCGTCCCGGTCCCCCGCGACCTGCGGCAGGAACGCGGTACCCACCGCGTACTGGCCCGCCGGCGGCAGCGGGAAGTCCACGACGTCCCGCAGGAACTCGTCAGGGACCTGAAGCAGGATGCCCGCGCCGTCACCCGTGTCCGGATCGCAGCCGGAAGCACCTCGGTGGTCGAGGTTGCGCAACACGGTAAGACCCTGCTCGACCAGTTCGTGACTACGTCGGCCATGAACATCGACGACGAAACCGACCCCGCACGCGTCGTGCTCGAAGCTGGGGTCGTACAAACCTTGTGGGATTGGCATCCGGCGGGTCCTGTCCGTCTTCGGGGGTTCTCCGTGAGGCGGACGACGCTGTCCGAACGCGCCGACACGACGCGGAGTGCCCCGGCCAAGCGCAATAACGAGTGTGCCACGTACGCCGGGGATCCGCCGTGGTCGCGAACGGCCCGGACCCGGATGTGGCCAACCGGGCATGAGTTCAGGTTTGACCTACCGGTCGGCCAACATGGTCCTGTCAGCGGACAGCGGTCCCGAACACCGCTCCCAGCAGGAACGTCGCGCCGGCGGCCACCGCGCCGAGCGCGAGCTGACGCAGCCCCGTACGCAACGCCGGCCGCCGGGTGAAACGGCTCACCAGCAGCCCGACCCCGAACATGGCGAAGGCCGACAGGACCGCGCAGGCAAGGAAGGACCTGGCACCGAGCAGGTAGGGAAACAGCGGCACCAGGGCGCCGACGCCGAAGGCCAGGAACGACGCCGCACCGGCAAGGAGCGGGCTGGGCAGCTCGTCCGGGTTGAAGCCGAGTTCCTCGCGGACGTGGATACGCAGGGCCGTCTCCGGCTCGCGGGAGATCTGGGCTGCGACCTGGACCGCAAGCGCCGGTGAGAGGCCACTGCGGCGGAAGACCCCGGCGAGCTCCGTGGCCTCAGCCACGGGTGAACGCTCCAGCTCCCGGCGCTCCACCTCGACCTCGGCCCGCATCGCCTCGCCCTGGGAACGCACCGAGGTGTACTCGCCGATCGCCATGGACGTCGAGCCCGACACGAGACCGGCAAGCCCCGCGAGCAGCACGGTATGGCCGACGGCAGCCCCGCCGGCGAAACCACTGATCAGCGCGAGGTTGCTGACCAGACCGTCCATCACCCCGAACACCGCCGGCCGAAGCCATCCTCCGGCGATGTCGTGGTGGGTGTGGTGCACCTCCGCGGCTGTCACGTCGCAAGGGTAGATGCAGGTGGCAGGGCTACAGGCAGGCGGAACGTGCGTCGTCCATCACGTAAAGTGAACCAAACCTTGACCGGGAGCTCATTCGTCCGCGGCGGACGGGGTGTTCGCGTGCTCCACCGGTCCGATCGCTTCGGCCGGCTCGGCCGGTGGATCGACGGGCCGGCGAAACAGCGCAAGAGCGGCCACCGCGGCGATGAAGACCACGATGGACACCCAGTCGTTCAGCCGCATTCCGAGGAACCGATGGGCCTCGTCGACGCGCAACGCCTCGATCCACGCCCGTCCGGCGGTGTACAGGGCGACGTAGAGCGCGAACAGCTTGCCCCGGCCGAGCCGATGATGACGGTCCACCCACAGCAGGGCGACGGCGACGCCGACGTCCCACAGCGACTCGTACAGAAATGTCGGATGGTAGAGCGACACGCCGGGAACGGCAGGGTCATGGGTGATCCGCACCGCCCAGGGCAGGTGCGTCGGACGCCCGTAGAGCTCCTGGTTGAACCAGTTCCCCCAGCGTCCGATGGCCTGCGCGAGCACGAGCCCGGGTGCCGCCGCATCGGCGAACAGGCCGAGACTGGTCCCCCGCTGCCGGCAGACGAGCCACACGCCGAGCGCGCCACCGACCACCCCGCCCCAGATCCCGAGCCCGCCGTGCCAGACCTTCAGCGCGTCCACCGGATGACCGTGGGCGCCGAAGTAGGCGTCCGGGCTCGTGACAACGTGGTAGATCCGCGCACCGACGATGCCGAACGGAACAGCCCAGGCCGCGGCGTCCGCGGCAAGGCCCGCAGGCTCGCCCCGGGCACGCAGTCGCCGGTCAGTCAGCACGATCGCGACCAGAACACCAATTATGATCATGAAAGCGTACGCCCGCAACGGGATGGGGCCTACATGAAGGACGCCCGTCGACGGGCTGGGAATCGCGGCTTCGACCACGCAGGCCAAGCTATACCGGCCTCCCCCGTGCAACGCCTGCGGCATGGCACCCGGACCCCTGCATCACCCAGGGTGAGCCGACAGCACGGACCCGCGGACGCCGCTCGCGAGCCCCGCCGCGACCCGGCGCAGTGCCGCCACCCCTGCATCGGCGTCCTCGCCCGCCCGGTCGGAATCCACCAGTACCCTCACCAGCGCCGAGCCCACGATGACCCCGTCAGCGAAACCGGCGACCTCGGCCGCCTGAGCGGGAGTGCTCACGCCCAGGCCCACAGCCACCGCAGTATCGGTGATGGCTCGGACCCGGCCCACCAGCCCGGCCGCCCGTTCGCCCACGGCGGCCCGGGTCCCGGTGACACCCATGAGCGATGCCGCGTAGATGAAACCACGGCCGACCTCGGCGACCGCCGCGATGCGCACGTCCGTCGAACTCGGCGCGACCAGGAACACCGGGTCCAGACCGGCGTGGGTCGCTGCGTCGAGCCACGGGCCCGCCTCCTCCGGGGGGAGGTCCGGTGTGATCGCCCCGGCCCCGCCGGCAGCCGCGAGATCCCGGGCGAACGCCTCGACGCCGTACCGCTCGACCGGGTTCCAGTAGGTCATCACCAGCGCCGGCGCACCGGTCTCGGCCACGGCCGCCACGGTGCGCAGCACGTCCCGTGTGGTGACCCCACGCCGCAGGGCCGCGTCGGCGGCGGCCTGGATCACCGGACCGTCGATGGTCGGGTCGGAGTAGGGCAGGCCGACCTCGACGACGTCCACCCCCGCCTCGACCATCGCCCGCATGGCCGCGATCCCTCCGGTGACCGAGGGGAAACCGGCCGGTAGGTAGCCGACCAGCACCGCCCGGCCCTCGCCGCGAGCCCTGGCGAACACCTGGCTCAACCGGCCGTACCCGATGGAAGGATCGGGTACGGCCGAAGGACCATGCCCTTCCGCAAGACCGTGCACAGTTGGTCCGTTCCGTCGTCCGTGTCTGTTTCCTGGCGCTGGATGCCAGCCGTCAGAGAAGATCGAACCACCTGGCCGCGGTGTCGACGTCCTTGTCTCCTCGACCCGAGCAGTTCACCACCACGACACCGTCCGGGCCCAGTTCCCGGGCGACGTCGAACGCGCAGGCGAACGCATGCGCACTCTCGATCGCGACCAGGATGCCCTCCGATCGCGCGACCACCCGCAGCGCGTCCATGGCCGCACGGTCGTCGACCACCCGGTAGGTCGCCCGCCCGACCTCGTGCAGCCAGGCATGCTCGGGGCCGATGCCCGGGTAGTCGAGCCCGGCCGAAATCGAGTGCGAGACCTGCGTCTGCCCGTCGGCGTCCTGAAGGAGGAAGGTACGCATGCCGTGCAGCACACCAGGCGTCCCGCCGGCGATCGCGGCCGCGTGCCGGCCGGTCGCCACACCGTCGCCACCAGCCTCGGCGCCGATGAGCCGGACCGAGGCGTCCGCAATGAACGGGTGGAAGATGCCCATCGCGTTCGAGCCGCCGCCGACGCAGGCCACCACCGCGTCGGGAAGCCGACCGGTGCGGTCGAGGACCTGAGCACGCGCCTCGACGCCGATGACCCGTTGGAAGTCACGGACCAGCATCGGGAAGGGATGCGGCCCCATGACCGAACCGATGCAGTAGTGGGTCGTCTCGACGGTGGCGACCCAGTCCCGCAGGGCCTCGTTGATCGCGTCCTTGAGGGTTCGGCTGCCCGACGCGACCGCGACGACCTCGGCGCCGAGCAGCCTCATCCGGGCGACGTTGAGCGCCTGGCGGCGCGTGTCCTCCTCGCCCATGTAGACCACGCAGTCAAGGCCGAGCAGCGCACAGGCTGTGGCGGTCGCAACGCCGTGCTGGCCGGCACCGGTCTCGGCGATCACCCGGGTCTTCCCCATGCGGCGGGCCAGCAGACACTGACCGAGCACATTGTTGATCTTATGCGAGCCGGTGTGTGCCAGGTCCTCCCTCTTCAGCAGGATGCGCGCACCACCGACATGGCCGGTCAGTCCGGCCGCGTCCGTGAGCGGGGTGGGCCGGCCGGCATAGGTCGCGAGCAACCCGTCCAGTTCCACGGCGAAGGCCGGATCGGCGCGGGCACCCGCATATGCACCGGTCAGCTCGTCCAGTGCGGCGAACAGCGCCTCGGGGACGAAACGGCCACCGAAGCGGCCGAAGTGACCGGCGCTGTCAGGAACGGCGCTGTCTGCGACGGAACCCTCGGGCATGAACCCGACGGCCGACGCATCCGACTCACCCTCAGTGACGGTTCCGGCTGGGGTCATCATCTGACTGTATCGGTCAGCGTCCGATCCTGGTAGCCGGGTGCGCGCCCGCGGTCACAAGATCCGCAACCGTCTGCCGGGGATCGCCGCCCGTTACCGCGGCCTCCCCCACCAGCACCGCCTCCGCTCCCGCCGCGGCATAGGCAAGCAGGTCGTGCGGGCCGCGCACGCCGGATTCAGCGACCTTGGTGATCCCGGCCGGCAACAACGGCGCCAGCCGGGAGAAGATGTCGCGGTCGATCTCCAGCGTGCGCAGGTTGCGTGCGTTGACACCGATCAGGCGCGCGCCCGCGTCGACCGCGCGCACGGCCTCGTGCTCGTCGTGCACCTCGACCAGGGCCGTCATGCCCAGCGACTCGACCCGCTCAAGCAGACCGACCAGACGAGGCTGTTCCAACGCCGCCACGATCAGTAGGACGATGTCCGCGCCGTGCGCGCGGGCCTCGAAGACCTGATACGGCGAGACGATGAAGTCCTTCCGCAGGACGGGTACGTCCACCGCCACCCGCACCGCGTCCAGATCGGCGAGCGAGCCGCCGAAGCGGTGCCGTTCGGTCAGAACGCTGATCGCGGCGGCGCCCGCGGCCTCGAACTGGGCCGCGAGCGCGGCCGGGTCCGTGATCGGCGCCAGATCACCCTTGGACGGCGAGCGGCGCTTCACCTCGGCGATCACGGAAACCGCTCGGGTGCGCAACACGGCCAGCGCGTCCCTCGGATCAGGGACACGCTCGACGCGTCGTTTCAGCGCCGTCAGAGGAAGCGTGGCCTCCCGTTCGGCAAGGTCCGCGCGCACCCCGTCAAGGATGTCGTCGAGAACACTCATCGGCCGGTGCCCGCGGCTGTCGCAGCCATGGCGCAGATGGTAGGCCAAGCACGGACGACGGGCATCGGACCCCTGCCGCAGAGCGTCGACTGTCACGCTGGGCGGTTGCCCGTCGGTTGACACAAGCCGGAAACGCTCCGACATGTTGCCAGCAAAAGACCTTCTCACGCCGGATGTGTCGACTCCACCCCCACGGACCGTGATTGTTCGTTCGTTGTGCAACAGTCGCCATTGATGCCCAGGGTGAGGCGGGCCTGCGGGACCGAGACGATCCGCCGCGGACGCCGTCCGGAGCTCCCACGCGGACCACTGTGCCCGACCGCACCGTCGGTCTCCCTCCCAGGAACGGAAACCAGCCATAGGATGCGACGCTCAGTGAAAGATAAGTACCTGCACTCAGGTCAGGACGCGACAAACGTGATCAGTCGGTCGGCCAGGCCCGGATGGAGAAGCTTCTCGCGGACTACGACCCCTTCGCGGCCCCGTCCGGGTGACCCGACCGGGTGACCCGGACGCGGCGACGACCCGACCCGACAAGCCGTCAGGTCGGATCATCGCCGCGGTCGATGGCCTCCCAGGCGTCGACCGGCCGGGATGCCGGAGCCTGGTAGCGCGCGGACAGCGCCGACCAGGCATATCCGCGGATCATGACGACCATGCCGCCGAGGGCGAGCAGTACACCGCCGGATGCGGCCAGCCACGGCCCGGCCGTTCGCCGCGGGTCGATCAGATCGACGACGACCCCGGGGACGATCTGACGCACCTGTGAGGCGGCCCGTACGGCCATCAGCGGGTCGGCGGCGATCCGGCCGGCGACGACCGCGACCGCCACCCCGGCGGCCAGCATCAGCAGACCAACCAGAACCCGGCCGAACCGCCGGGTCGCGGCGATCGCCGCCACTCCCGCAAGCCCGACAAGGCCCAGCCCCGTGACGGCCGGGGCGAGATCCGAGCCGGACAGGCTTACCGCCAGCGGCGCCGCGGTCACCGCGGCATCCCCGGGAACCGACCCGTCCGCGACCCGCAGCCTCACCCAGGTCGTTCCCGCCACGACCAGCACCAGCACGGCACCCACCAGGCAGCAGGCCACCGCCCCGGTCATCTCCTGCTGTCGCGACCGCCGGGGACCGCCACGCCGGGATCCACCGACGCCGGGGTCGGTCGGACGCGCCCGCTGCCGCCGGTCCGTCATGCCGGGGGACGCAGCGACTCGGCGATCTCGATCGCCCGCAGCACCGCCGCCGCCTTGGTGCGGCTTTCGTCGTTCTCGGCGGCGGGCACCGAATCCGCGACGATCCCCGCCCCGGCCTGTACGTAGGCCACGCCGTCGCGCAGCACCGCGGTCCGGATGGCGATCGCGGTGTCCAGGTCGCCACCGAAGTCGAGGTAACCGATCACGCCCCCGTACAGGCCCCGACGGGTCGACTCCAGTCCGTCGATGATCTCCATGGCGCGCACCTTGGGCGCACCGGTGAGGGTGCCCGCGGGAAACGTCGCGGTGAGGACGTCAACGGCCGACCGGTCCTCGGCGACCTCGCCGATCACTGTGGAGACGATGTGCATGATCTGCGAGAACCGCTCGACGGCGGCGAACTCGACCACCCGGACCGAACCCGGCGTGCAGACCCGGCCCAGGTCGTTGCGCACCAGGTCGACCAGCATCACGTGTTCGGACCGCTCCTTGGGGTCGGCCAGCATCTGCGCGGCAAGCTCGGCGTCATGTTCCGGCGTGGCACCACGGGGACGGCTGCCGGCGATCGGATGCAGCAGGGCTCGGCGGCCTGTCACCTTCACGTGTGCTTCCGGCGACGACCCGATCACATCATGGTCACCGAACCGGAGCAGGTACATGTAAGGGCTCGGGTTCGATGCCCGGAGCACCCGGTAGATGTCGAGAGCCGCGGCGGTGGTCGGCCGTTCGAACCGCTGGGAGACCACGATCTGGAAACACTCACCGGCACGGATCTCCTCGATGGCGGCTTCGACGGACGCCTCGAAACGCTCCGGTTCGGTCGTCGACACGAAACCGGCGAGCGAGAAGCCCGCCGGCACCCCCGTGGTCGCGACCGTCGGTTCGCTCGACTTGCCGAGACCCGCGGTCATGACTTCGAGGCGGTCCACGGCGTCGTCGTAGGCCGCGTCGAGATCCGCGCCGCCGGTGAACACGTTGGCGATCAGTAGGCAGGACCCGTCCCGGTGATCGAGCACCGCGAGGTCGGCGGTCAGCATCATCCGCAGCTCGGGCATGCCCAGGTCGTTCACGGCACCGTCCGGCAACCGTTCGACCCGCCGGACGATGTCGTACGACAGGTATCCCACCAGCCCGCCGGTGAGCGGCGGCGCGTCCGCCGGCCGCGGAGCGCGCAGTGCCAGCTGGGTCGCCCGGAGCACGTCCAGCGGGTCACCGCCGGTGGGGACACCCGGCGGCGGCGCGCCGTCCACCCAGACCGCGGACCCGTCCCGCTCGGTGAGGATGGCCGCGGCCCGGACGCCCACGAACGAGTACCGCGACCAGACCCCGCCGTGTTCGGCGGACTCCAGCAGGAACGTCGCGGGACCACCGGCGAGCTTGCGGTAGATCCCGACCGGGGTCTCACCGTCCGCGAGCAGACGTCGGGTCACCCCGACCACCGGGTACTCGGCGGCCAGCGCGCGGAACTCCTCACGACCAGGAACGATCTCACCTGTCGTCATGCGTCGGCTTCCCTCCCGGGATCGATGACGTCCACCCCTCGGGTGTCGGCGGCGGCCCGCGACGGCCCGAGGACGACGGCCGGCAGGGTCCGGTCGTCGAAACAGGTCCGGCTGCCCGTATGGCAGGCCGGTCCCACCTGGTCGACCTGGACGAGGACGGTGTCCCCGTCGCAGTCGAGCGACACCGACCGGACCCACTGGCGGTGCCCGCTGGTGTCTCCCTTGACCCAGTATTCGCCGCGGCTGCGGCTCCAGTACGTGACCCGCCCGGTGGTGAGCGTGCGGTGCAGTGCCTCGTCGTCCATCCAGCCGACCATCAGGACCTCGCCGGTGTCGAACTGCTGGGCGACGGCGGGGAACAGGCCGTCGGCGTCATGCTTGAGCCGGCTGGCGATCGCGGCGTCCAGACAGGAATGGCGGGCGGGCACGGGCCTATTGTGCCGGGTCACCCACGCGGAAACGCTCCGTTGCCCATCGTCGTTACCCATCGTCCGGCGGGCTGCCGTCACAAACCGGTCACTCCAGCCGTCCATGAGGCATGAAGCTGCTGGTACACGCCTGCGGTCCCGGCCAGTTCGGTGTGGGTGCCCCACTGGACGATCCGGCCCGCGTCGACGACCACGACCATGTCGGCGGACTGAGCCGTGGACAGCCGATGGGCGATGGTGACCGACGTCCGCCCACGGGTCAGTTCGACCAGCGCGCGGGCGATCCGCACCTCGGTCGCCGGGTCGACCGCCGACGTGGCCTCGTCGAGGACGAGCAGATCCGGGGCGGCGATCTGGGCCCGGGCGAGAGCGACCAGCTGACGTTCCCCCGCGGACAGCGAACTCCCGCGCTCGCCGACCCGGGTCCCCACACCGTCGGGGAGCCCGGCGACCCAGTCCGCGAGCCCCAGCACGGCGAAGGCATCCACCACGTCGCTGTCGGTAGCACCCGGATGTGCGAACCGGATGTTGTCGGCGATGCTCAGGTCGAACAGGAACCCGTCCTGCGGGACCATCACGACCCGCCTGCGCAGCGAGGCGAACCGCACCTGCTCCAGGGGCACGCCGCCGAGCAGCACCTGACCGGACGTCGGGTCCATCAGCCGGGTGAGCAGCTTGGCCAGCGTGGTCTTGCCCGATCCGGTCTCACCGACCACGGCGACCCTGGTCCGCGGGGCGATCTCCAGGTCGATGGCGTGCAGGACGAGCGGTCCGCCCGGATAGGCGAACGCCACCCCCGCGAAGCGCACCCCGATCGGGCCGGGGGGAAGGTCCCGCCCGCCGGCCGGGCCCGGGTCCTCGACGTCCTGCGGGGTGTCGAGCACGTCCAGGACGCGGCGCAGGCCGGCGAGCGCGTTCGCCCCCTCGTTCAGCACCTCGGTCAGGGTCTGCAGCGGGATCACGAACAGCGTCACCAGGAACAGGAAGGCCACCAGCCGACCGGCGCTGAGGTGGCCGCCCACCCCGAGCAGCACGCCACCGGCCACCACCGACGCGGTGGCGAACGCGGCCACCAGCTCCCCCGCGGAGAAGACCGTGGCGACGAGGCGCTGCGCGGCGGTCTGCGCCGAGCGGTACCGGTCGACGGAGGTCTCGACACGCAGCGTCGTGCGTTCCTGCGCACCGTAGGCACGTACCACCTGGGCGCCGACGACGGACTCCGCGATCGCGCCCAGCATGTCCGCGACCCGTTCCCGGACGATGAGGTAGCGGCGGGCGACACGCGGTTGGAACCGCCGGATGACGACGGCCATGGGGACGAAGCAGGCGTAGACGAGGACGGTCAGGGGCCAGGAGTAGATGGCCATCAGCGCGGTCACGATCAGCATCTGCCCGCCGGACAGCAGCAGGACCATGCCGCCGAACTGCAGGAACTGCGACATCTGGTCGACGTCGCTGGTGACCCGGGAGGTGAGTGCGCCCCGCCGCTGCTCCGACTGGGTCAACACGGACAGGTCGTGGATGTGTCGGAACGCGCGTACCCGCAACGTCGCCAGCGCCGCTTCGGACGACCGGTAGAGCCGGACGTTCATGCGGTAGGCCGCCAGCGCCGTCACCACGATCGCCACGGCCGCGCCCGCCACCGCGGTCCAGACCACGGAGAGGTCCGTCGCCCGCCCGCCGGCAAGACCACGGTCGATGGTCTGCTGGACCGCGATCGGGACCACGGCCCGTCCAGCGGTGGCGATGACCGCGAGTAGCAGCGTCACACCAACTCCGGCGGTGAGCTCCGGCGCGAGCCGCCGGACGCGGCGGGCCGTCGCCCACAGCGGCTCCCGGGGCCGGGCCGGGTCGGGTGTCGGGTCGGGCGTCGGGTCGGGCGTCGGGTCGGGCGTCGGGTCGCCGCCCCCGGGAACGCGGGGAGCCGGCACGGCCGCGACGGTCACCGCCCGACCCCGGCATCCTGGACGATGCCCGCATCCCCCGCCACCGGATGGTAGGCACTCAACAGCGCCGCATACCCGGCCGACGTGGCCATCAGCTCACGGTGGCTGCCGCGGCCGGCCACCCGTCCCCGCTCCAGGTACACCACGTCGTCGGCCAGTTCGATCGTTGCCCGCCGGTGCGCGATGACGACCACCGTGGACGCGCCGGCCCGCTCCCGCAGGCCGGCGAGGATGGCCTGCTCGACCCGCGGGTCCACACTCGACGTCGCATCGTCGAGGACCAGCAGCCGTGGCCTGCGGACCAGTGCCCGGGCCAGGGCGATCCGCTGGCGCTGCCCACCGGACAGCGTGGTGCCGCGTTCACCGACCTGGGTGTCCAGGCCGGCGGGCAGGGCCGCGACAAAACGGTCGGCCTGCGCGCGGGCGAGCGCCTCCCACACCTCGGCGTCATCGACCGCGAGGCCTAGGGCCACGTTGGCGCGGACGGTGTCGTCGAAGAGGAACGCCTGCTGGGCGACCAGGGAGGCGGCCGTGGTGACCTCACCCGGGCGCAGCTCACGCAGGTCGGCCCCGTCGATCCGGACCGTTCCGGAGTCGGGGTCGTAGAGCCTCGCCAGCAGACCTGCCAAGGTCGACTTCCCGGACCCGGTCCGCCCGGCCAGCGCCACCACACGTCCCGCCGGCACGTCGAAACTGACCCCGTCCAGCGCGGGCCGGTCCAGCGCGGGCCGGTCCAGCGCGGGCCGCGCAGGTTCCGCCGCGCCCGGCCGGGCCGCGGACGGCCGGGCCGCGACCGGTCGCGGGTAGGAGTAGGAGACCGCGTCCACGGTGAGCGACGCCGGGCCGTCCCCCGGCAGCACGGCGGAGCCGTACTGCTGCTCGCCGCGCGCCCGCAGCACCTGATCCACCCGGCCGTGGCCGACCACCGACCGGGGCAGCTCACCGAACACCCAGCCGATCGCCCGCAGCGGGAACGCCATGAGGGTGAACAGGTAGGCGACCCGCACCAGATCGCCGACATCGAGCGCACCGGCGGAGATCCGAGCCGTCCCGACCAGCAGGACCGCCAGCACGCCCAGGTTCGGTAACGCGTCCATCACCGGGTCGAACAGTCCCCGTACCCGGCCGGCGCGGACCATCGCGTCCCGCAGCTCGCCCGCCTTGGCTGCGAACCGGGCGGTCTCCTCGGCCTCCCGGCCCATCGTCTTGACGACCAGCGCGCCGTCGAAGGACTCGTGCGCGACCCCGCTCACCTCCGCCCGCAGCTGCTGGGCACGCGACAGCAACGGCGAGATCCTGCGCCCATAGGCGACGTTGACGACGCCGAAGACGGGGAAGACCACGCAGCCGACCGCGGCCAACAGCGGATCGGTCGCGACCAGCACCGCCAAGGCGACGAACAGCATGACCACCACGCCCACCGCGAACCCCAGCGGCAGGATCGGAGCCCACATCGCCTCGACATCCGCGTTGGCGTTGGACAGCAGCAGGCCGGTCGAATGGCGCTGATGCCACGCCAGCGGCAGCCGCAGGTACTGCCGGGTGACCCGGCGGCGGTAGGCCGCCTGTAGCCGGAACGCCATCACCCCGCCGCCGAGCCTGCGCACGTACATCCCCACCGCCCGGGCGAGACCGACGACGCCCAGGACCATCACGGCGAACGTGAGGCCGGCGGCAGCCACCCGACCGGTCCTGAAGGACGGCAGCAGGACGCGGTCGGTGACCTCGCCGAGCACGACCGAACTCGCGACGGTCATGAGTCCGAACAAGGCGCTCCCGGCGACGGCCGCGGCGAACGACCGGGGTTCCTCGCGGATCGCCACCCCGATGATCGAGAGCCCCTTGCGGATGACCGCGGGTGAGCCCGCGGAAAGCGGTGTCGTCTCCAGCTCGCGCGCCACCGCCACGGACGGTCCCGCCACGCTTCGGGAGCGTTTGGGCACAGTTCTCCCTTCAGCGCTCACCACGCCGCCGACAACAGCACGGCCGAAACGAATTCGAACCGAAAACGCGCCCCACCGCAACGGATTTGACCGATGTCGCAGTCCCACGGACGCGGCTCCAGCCGCGTCACGGTCCCGCCGGCGCATCGGCATCACGGTCTGCCGGTGGCATCACGGCCTGCCGGTCATGTCCGGACGTTTCATGGTCGAGGCATCGTCCACCCGGGGAGTGTCCGGAAGTCGGCCGTGAGCTGACGCGGGGTCGGCTGTGGGTCGGCGATCAGGTCAACGGACGGGTACGGCGCCGACGCGGCCGAACCTGCCCCGGGTCGGCCCGCCGACCGGCTCGCCCACGCGGGGGGGTGGGCAGCAGCTCCATGTCCGACGCTGCCGGCTGTGCCTGCCGGGTGGCGTTGCCCATCTCATGCGGGATGATCTGTTCACGGAAAATACGTTCGTTTTCCGCGGAGGAGAGTTCGTAACCGGACGGCTTGGGCTCAGTCACCACCGCCCGCCTCCCGCCGCACCACCGCCGTGTACTGGGCGCGAACGCTTGCGATCAGCTCCCGATCCGTCGGGTCAAGTGTGTCGCGCCGTCGTGCGCATGCCGCCTGCTCACGCTTCAGCTCCTCGAGCAGACCCTGCTCCGGTTGTGCCCGCTGCTCCTCGGCGTGGATCCGGGCGCCGAGGAAACCGATAGCCGCGCTGATCGCTTCGATGGCGGCCTCGTACGCGACAGCCTCCTCGCTGTCCCAGGAAAACGCTTTCATCCCTGAAAATACCGAGGACGAAAAACCGGCTTCTTCCATTAGCCAACTCCTTGTGATCGATAGGGCTGACGGGGAAACATCCGCCAATTGTAATCTCTGTCCGGCCGCGTTGTGGTGCGATCGGAACTTCATTCCTACCCGTGCCTTTCGCCTGCAACGAAAGAGTCACCCGGTAGGAGACCCGCCGCCCGGTCCGTCAACGCTGACGAACACGCCGCGTTGATGGTCAGAAAAGGGCCTGGGCGTCAGTGACGTCCTTGTTCGTCAGACCGTGAATCCGGGTGGCGAAATGCTTGATCGGCTGCTGTCGAATCGTTACGTGGCCTACAGGTCGACCTGGCCCATGATGCAGGTAACGGTGCCACCACCGACCCAGATCGCGCCGTTAGGGTCGCGGGCGATATGGACACGACCGGTGCGTCCCAGCACGGTTCCCTGGCTGACGACATACGGGGCATGCGCCCGCCCGGTCGCCAGAAGCCACTGCGCCAGCGAGGCGTTCAGGCTCCCGGTCACCGGGTCTTCGACCGCGGTGATCTGAGGGGAGAACGCCCGCACCTCGAACGCCTGGGTGGATCCCGGCGGGTATGGACCCACGACACCGACGTCGAGGTCGACGGTCCCCGGCCGCAGCGCGAGCACGGCGTCCGCGCTCGCGAGCAGGACGGCCACCCAGCCTGGTCCGTTGTCCACCCACTGGGCGTCAACAAGGTCGGTGCGGTCGATGCGTAGCACCGACGCGATGTGCCTCACCAGCGGCTCGGCGACAGGTCCCGAACGCAGCAGCGGGGGCGCGGCGAACGCGAGCCCGCCCGCGCTCCGGCGTACCGCGACCAGCCCGACACCGCATTCCTGCACGATCCGGTCGGGATCGTGCGGCGTCCCGCCCGCCGACAGCCAGGCGTGGCACGTGCCCAGCGTCGGATGCCCGGCGAACGGCAGTTCGGAGGTCGGGGTGAAGATACGTACCCGGTAGTCCGCACCTGCCGCGTCCGGGGACAGCACGAAGGTGGTCTCGGACAGGTTTGTCCAGGTGGCGAACCTGCGCATCGCCTCCGTGGTCAGCCCGTCGCCGTCCAACACGACCGCAACCGGATTGCCGTGATACGGCGTGGTGGTGAAGACGTCGACCTGGCGGAAGGGGCGCGACATAACCCGATTCTGCCGTCGACATGAGCGGAGCGTCACGAACGGGTCAGCGAACGGGTATGGCGGCGGCGCGCAGCGCGTCCTTGACGTCGGCGATACGCAGCTCGCCGAAGTGGAAGACGCTGGCCGCGAGTACCGCGTCGGCGCCCGCGGCAACAGCCGGGGAGAAGTCCGCCACCGCTCCCGCGCCACCGCTGGCGATCACCGGCACGTCCACAGCCGCGCGCACGGCAGCGATCATCTCCAGGTCGTAGCCGTCGCGGGTCCCGTCGGCGTCCATCGAGTTGAGCAGGATCTCCCCCGCGCCGAGATCCACCGCACGCGCCGCCCAGCCGACCGCGTCGATACCCGTACCGCGGCGGCCCCCGTGGGTCGTCACCTCAAAACGCGGACCGGCCGGGGCTGGGGTGCGCCGGGCGTCCACCGACAGCACGATGCACTGGCTGCCGAACCGCAACGCGCATTCCCGGACCAGCTCCGGGCGGGCCACCGCGGCGGTATTGATACCGACCTTGTCCGCTCCGGCCCGCAGCAGCCGGTCGACGTCGTCGGGGACGCGCACCCCACCGCCGACGGTCAGCGGAATGAACACCTGCTCGGCGGTACGCCGGACCACCTCGTAGGTGGTGGCCCGGTTCCCGCTGGACGCGGTGATGTCGAGGAAGGTCAGCTCGTCGGCGCCCTCCGCGTCATACAGCTTCGCCATCTCCACCGGGTCGCCGGCATCCCGCAGATCGGTGAAGTTCACGCCCTTGACGACCCGTCCGGCATCGACGTCCAGACAGGGGATCACCCGGACGGCGACGGTCATCGGCTGGGCGTCGTGGGTTGACCGGAGGCGACGGCCAGCGCCTCGGGCAGGGTGAAGGCCCCCGCGTAGAGGGCCTTGCCGACGATCGCGCCCTCGACACCCGCCACCCCCGCTATCGCCGCGAGGTCACCGAGAACCGACACCCCGCCGCTGGCGATCACAGGCCGCGACGTAGCCGTGGTGACAGCGCGCAGCAGCTCGAGGTTCGGGCCGGTGAGGGTGCCGTCGCGATGGACGTCGGTGACGACGTAACGGGCGCAGCCGTCGGCGTCGAGGCGGGCGAGGACGTCGAACAGTTCGCCGCCATCACGGGTCCAGCCGCGGGCCGACAGGATTGTGCCGCGGACGTCGAGCCCGACTGCGATCCGGTCGGCGACCCGGTCGATGGCCCGGCGCACCCAGTCGGGGTTCTCCAGCGCGGCCGTACCGATGTTCACCCGCGCCGCGCCGGTCGCCAGCGCCGCGTCCAGGGAATCATCGTCACGGATACCACCGGAGAGCTCCACGGCCACGTCCAGCGACCGCACCACCTCGGCGATCAGGTCACGGTTGGAACCGCGTCCGAACGCCGCGTCGAGGTCGACGAGATGGATCCACTCGGCGCCGTCGCGCTGCCAGGCCAGCGCGGCCTCGCGGGGGTCGCCGTAGGAGGTCTCGGAGCCGGCCTCACCCTGGACCAGCCGGACGGCCCGGCCGTCGGCGACATCCACGGCGGGCAGGAGGGTCAGCGCCACATCGCACACCTTACGGGGACTACGGGGACCCCTGCGTCTGTGGCGGGCCGCCGTTGCCCGGCCACGTTCCGCATGTGATCATTGCCTGGTGGTCCACCTGGCGGGGCGCCCTTGTCGCGGGCGGGGCACGGGCGTCGGCGTCCTGGCGTCCGCACGGTTATGGGCGACGCTCGTCTCCGGGAGCGCCCGGCGGTACACCGCTTACCGGGCCACCGTCGCCGCCGCCGTCCTCGCCTCCGTCGTCACGGCTGTCCTGCGAGCCCATGTCGCGCTGTCGGTCACCGCGTTGGACGTCCGGTGGACCGCCGGACGGGTCGCGCTCGTCCCGATGATGGTCGCCGGTGAGACGCTGATCGCCGGGTCGCTCGTGGTGGCCGGCTGCGCCCTGTTGTTCGTCGCGCCGGACGCGTCCATGGCGGTGAGTGCCGTCAGCAACGGCGCGCACCTCGCCGGCCAGTACCCGATGGCGATCTACGACAGGCATCTGCTGATCCTGCTGACCTTCGTGGTACCGGTCGCGTTCGTGAACTGGCAGCCGGCCCTGTACGTCCTGTCCAGGACCGATCCGCTGGGGCTGCCGACACCGGTCCGGTTCCTGGCCCCGGCTGTTGCCGCCGTGTCGGTGGCGGGCGCCGCCTGGGCATGGCGGGCCGGGATCCGCCACTACCGCAGCACCGGAAGCTGACCCCTACCACGGCACCGCCCGTGGCCGCCCGCGCGGGCGGGATCAGCCGAATATCGACACACTCCGCTGCCACCAGTCAAAAAGAATTTTCCGGCCGTTCGGCGTGTCGACGGCCGACGCATACACCGCGACCCGCGCGGAATCATAGGTCCAGAATATCCGGTAGCGGGAGTCACCCGGATAGCACATCAGGGTTCCCATTAATTTTCCGCGGCGCGACCAGGAACCGTTGTGACTTCCACCGGATCCGCAGTTTCCGGTCTCGAGAACCATCGCACGCCGCATCCTGACGAAGGCGTTATAGCCCGCGGCAGCTTCAAAATTAATGATCAGCGGACGACGGACAGGACCTTCGGACCGAGTGGCACAGTTCAGCGCGGCAGCAATTCCCGCCTTTTCTTCGTTTATACCCGGGCTGCAGGTGGAAATGTCGATGACACGACTTGACAGTCTGTCCCGGAGACGGTGCTCGGCTTTGGTGAAACCGTTTTCATCCCGTACCTCGTCCGCCCTGGGCGCCGATTTCTCCAGTGCCGGCGCGAGCAGCGGACCGTTGAACGCCGACTTCAACGCAGAATCCTGCACGTACTCCACACCCACCGGAACAGGACATTTACGACCGTTCCGGGCGTCGAACACCTGGATCTCGCCGGTGTTGCCGGGAACCGATATCCGGATGACGTCGGAGCTGAAAACAGACTGAAATCCCCCGTTCAGACAGGCGCCGATCCCACCGCGCGAACCGATCCTGTAGCGGTCCTCGACAGCCTGGCTGCCGACGGAGTGCTCAAGGATCAACAACGTCTGATCCCCGGCGGGTTCCTTCACCGTCCCGGCACCGCCCGGGTATCGCCCGACCACCGTGACGGAAGCCGGGTTCAGCGAAATCGAGACGTCACCGTCAACCGACACCGTGAACTGCACCGGGCGGAACGCCGGCGTGAACTCGGGGGGTCCGCCACTTCCCGACCCACAGGCCGCCAGGACGAAGAGCAGACCAAGCGCCGCGACGGTTCCTGATATCCATCGGGAACGAAGGCAACCGCCTTCGTGTCCGTGCGCCGTCACTCGCGGCGAACCTGCTCGTGGCAATGTCGAACGGGCGTGTGCTGGCACTGCTGCAGTCCCCCATATATTGCGCACCGCGACAAGCACGCGGACGACATGCTGACGAAGCGTGGTGGTCCCGCTGTCGGGACCACCACGATACGGTCATCGGCATAAGGCGCACCGGGCACACCCAGAAGGCGACGTGGTGTCATACGCCTGTCACCGTTCGGGGATGGACTGTTCAGCCCAGATCGTCTTTCCACAGAGGGTCTGGCGGGTACCCCAGCGCTGGGTGAGCGCGGCGACAAGGAACAGGCCGCGCCCGCCCTCGTCGAAGGTGCGGGCCCGGCGCAGGTGCGGGGCGGTGCTGCTGGCGTCGGAGACCTCGCAGATGAGGCTGCTGTCCAGGATCAGGCGCAGTTGGAGGGGTGCTCGAGCGTGGCGGATGGCGTTGGTGACAAGCTCGCTGACGACCAGCTCGGTGGTGAAAGCGACCGGCTCCAGTCCCCAGTCGATGTCGCGGTCCACCCTGACCGCACTGATTCTGACTGCCGCAGGCCTGACGCCGACGGCGGCACAGGCGAACCCCAGCGATACACTCGGCCCGACCCCTGCGGAGGTACTGTCCGCCATCGACCTGGCGGTCCCGCAGATCTCCCATGTCGGTTCTGTCAACGTCACACCGCCCGCGCCACCCGCCGGGCCTGAATTCCCAAACATCAACCTTCCCGAGACCGGGACCCCTGTCATCACGGTTCCACCCATCACGGTTCCACCGATCGTGATTCCTCCGATCGCGATTCCTCCGATCGTTGTGCCCACTGTATCGCTGATGACCTCTAATATTCTGGGCGCACACGTCCAGGCACCGCTCGACCCGGACCAGATGGTGGTCCTGTCCCCTGACGACGCCACCACCTCGCCGTTCCACGCCACGGTCAGGGACATCGAGGTCGATGACCCCGAGGCGGTCCTCGCGGTGCCCACCGTGGATGAACCCATGACCGGATATCCGGCGATTCCCCCGGACCCGCCGACCGCGGCGGAGCTCAACCCCTCGCCACCCTCGGTCGCGAGCCGCACGATCGGGGTCACCATCCCGGACAGTGCGAACGGCGGCAACGGGATCGTGGCCGAGCCGGGGCTGACCGTGTATCCGTCGACGGACGACTCGACCACGCAGGCGGTACAGACCGCCGCAGACGGCACGGTCCGGTTCCTCAGCGTCCTCGACGGCCCGAACGCCCCAACCGAGTTTCCGTACAAACTGGCTCTTGACAGCGGGTCCATCATCGACCCGAAGGATGACGGCAGCCTGGTGGTACTCGCCCCGCCCGCCAGTGACGGGAGCCGATCGCCCATCGCGCGCATCGCCGCGCCATGGGCCTATGACTCGCAGCAGCACGCACTGCCGGCCTGGTACACCGTGAGTGGTCACACCGTCGTGCTGCACGTGACACATGCCGGCGCAGCCTATCCTGTGGTCGCCGACCCGGAGATGTTCTTCTACCATTACTTCTCGCCGGCCAGCCCTTATGCGGAGGGCGGCAGCTTGACCAGCCCCATTGGACGGTTCACCTCACAGGTCGACTACCGGAACATGTCCCGGCTCATCTTCCAGTGGGGATTTCAGCTCTCCTACAGCCAGCGTAATGCGTGCAGCTACCACAAGGCATCCGAGGTCGCGCACGCCGTCGTTTTCAACCGGATGACACGCTACCTGGACAGCCACCCGAACCAAAGCTGCGACTATACTTTCCATTCGAGTATGTCCAAGTACACCTACGCGGACGACATCCTCTTCCCCACGACGCACTACCTACGCGGCGGCATTGGTATGCCGCTGGACCTGATAGTGATCGTCCAGTTCCAGATCGGACCACGCACTATCCGCCAGGTACAGGTCTACGGGGACTACGTTCTCTAGACCCGGCCAGGTCTAGCCTGGGACATGGCCGCCGGTTGGTCTTCGGAAGTTCACCCGAGCCCACGAGGACCAGCCGGTGTCCAGCCAGGGCGGGAACTCCGGTAGCCGCAACTGGCCCAGCCGACGACCCGACAACCTGCCTAGAGCCGCCTGACGACCGATGGAGACCGGAGCCGATGATGGCAGAGAACCAACACGAGGCTCCCTCCGTGGCGTGGGTGTCCTGGGCAGACATCCCCGCGGGGAGCCCGCTGGCGCACGCTGGCCCAGCGGCGTCCGCCATGATCGGGCATCCCGTCCGGCGCCGGATCGAGAGCACGGTAGCCGCGGCACGTGCCGAACTGGGTCCCGCCTCCCGGCGGATCACGGTCACCGTCGACGGCATGGACAGTGCCGAGCTGGACCATACGCGGGCGTGGCTGGCGGCGGGTCAGCTCACGGCCGTGGAGGCGGGTCGACGGCTGGGAATTCGGGTGGACGAAGAGGAACTCCCGGGCTGGGTCAGCGGCTGGTTGATCTCGGCACACGGCCCGAACGGTGTCACGACCACCTCGGTGCTCCCGACGATGGAGTCAGCCGAGCTTGCCGTCGACCTCGCGAGCTGGCTGCAGCAGGTCCTCGCCGACGCCGGTATCTCGGAGCCGGTCCCGCCATGCCCGGGGCACCCTCATCCCATGGTCCCGACGGTGCACGAGGCGGCGCCCTGGTGGTCCTGCCCGGCTGGAAACCTCGTCCGTCCCTGGCAGACGCATCCAACCGCCGTCGTGTGAGGCCGGCCGCCGCTTCGGGCGAACAGGGCTGAGGCCGGCACGCTACCAGTTGGCCACGTAATCACGCGACTACACCCGCATACCAACTGCGAAGAGGCCGCCTGGGAGCATGTGGCCATGATTGAGGTTGAGGGGGTTACAAAGTCCTTCGTCCTCCGCAAGCGGGCGGGCAGGCTCCGGCGTGAGCGTGTCGACGTGCAGGCCGTTCGTGATCTCTCGTTTAGGATCGCGCCCGGCGAGATGGTCGGCTATCTGGGGCCGAACGGCGCAGGCAAGTCCACGACCATCAAGATGCTGATCGGGATCCTCGTACCCAGTAGCGGTCACCTGCGCGTCGCCGGGCTCGACCCGTCCCGCCAGCGGATGGAACTCGCCCGCCGTATCGGAGTCGTGTTCGGGCAGCGGACAACCCTGTGGTGGGACCTGCCCCTGCGGGACGGCTTCGACCTGCTCCGCCACATCTACCGCATCCCGGCGGACCGGTTCCGCGAGAACCTGGACCGTTTCGTGGACCTGCTGGACCTGGCATCGTTCCTCGACACACCCGTCCGGCAGCTTTCGCTCGGCCAGCGCATGCGCGGCGATCTCACCGCCGCGCTGCTGCACGATCCTGAAATCGTCTACCTGGACGAACCGACTATCGGTCTGGACGTGGTGTCCAAGACCGCGGTCCAGGGATTCCTCACCGAACTCAACCGCGAACGCGGGACCACGGTGCTGCTCACCACCCACGACATGACCGACATCGAACAGTTGTGCCCGCGGGTGCCGGTCATCGATCATGGCCGCCTCGGCTTCGACGGGCTGCTACGCGACCTGCGCGACCGGATCGGCGGGGAACGCACGCTGGTCGTCGACCTGGCCGGACCATGTCCGCCGATCGAGGTGGACGGCGCCCGGGTGGTCCGGGTCGACGGGCCACGCCAGTGGCTGGGGTTCCCGGCGTCCGCGAGCGCGGCGCCGCTGGTCTCCGCGGTGGTCGACCGTTACCCGCTGGTCGACCTGTCCATCCGGGAGCCGGCGATCGAGGACGTCATCGCCCGGCTCTACACCTCCGGGGCGGGGACGGCCCCGGGCACGGGCAGGTCACCACTCCCACCCCGGGATCCCGACACGATGCAGGACCAGGCGCCGGGCCCGGCGCCATCACGGTGAGCGGTCACAGTAGGCGGTCATAGTGAGCGCCCGCCTCCCGACAGTGGAAGGCAGGCGTGTCGCAGGGTCCACACACCGTCGCGACCGTGCAGACGTGTTGCCGACAGCGGCGGGACGTCGATGCGCCAGAAGACCTCCGGGGGTGACCGCAGCACCGTGACCAACGCGGCTCGGATGACCGCCGGGTGCGTCACGGCGATAGTGCGCCCAGGTGCGGACGCACCGCATGTCAGCCAGTCCCCGACGCGGGCGATCAGATCGATAACGGACTCGCCGCCGTGCGGTGCCACGGCCGGGTCGCGGACCCAGGCCTCCAGGTCGGTCCGCGGGACCTCCACGAGCGCACGCCCCTGCCAACCTCCCACGTCAAGGTCGCGCAACGCCGGATCAGGCGTGGCGACCAGTCCCAACGCGTCCGCTGTCTGGCGGGTGCGCAGCGATGCGTCGCACAGCGCCCGGTCGGCGGCGTGCAGCCCGGCGGCTGCCCCCGAAACCCGGCGCGCTTCCCCGTCGGCGAGTCCTTCGTCGGCCGGGAAACGCGCCGACCGCACCGCGGCGGTCCGGGCGTGGCTGACCAGGGTGAGGCGCGCCGTCCCCGGAAGGGAACCGGTCACGCCTCGGTGGTGACCAGCGATCCGGTCACGCCCACGCCGCGTTCCCCCGTCGATGCGACCGCCGCGGCGGACCGGACCGCACGGTCGGTCAGGGCACCGAACAGCAGCCCGATCGTGGCCCACACCGTCGCGTTGACGGCCAGGGAGGCGACCCGGAACCTCCACAGCACGTCGGCGGGGAAACCCTCGGGAGTCTCGTGCACCCGCGGCAGAAAGTAGTACGCCAGCCCGACGATCACGACCGTCCCGGCCACGGACAGCAGTGCCGCGTCCCAGGTACCGAACCTGGCCGCGAACCGCCGGGCGGTCACACAACCGCCGATGACCACAGCGAGCGAGATCAGCATCATCGTGAAGTACAGGCTGGTCCGCTCGCCGATCGTGTCGGGATTGCCGATCGACGGCGGGTTGGCCGGGTACTTCAGGTCAGGCAGCAGGTACATCCCCACGAAGCCCGCGAGTGCCACCAGCGCCGCCGTCGCCCGCGCCCCGAGAGCGCCCAGCCGGCCCTGCGTGCAGGCATAGGCGAGGGAGAACAGGCCACCGAGGGCGACACCGAACGCGAGCAGCCCGGTGAACAGTCCGATCGTGCTCTGGACGGTTCGGGTGACCGGTTCCGTTCCGCCCGTGCCCTCGGCGGCATCCCGTGCCGACTCGAAGGCGATCGCATGGCCGACCTGGCTCTCGCCGAGAGTCTTGGCGACGATGAAGGCAAGCACCGCGGCCACGACGCCGACCAGCATGCCTCGGATCAGCAGTGGACGAATCATCTCAGGCCCGCGCTCAGTGGCAGGGGAAGCCGAGTAGGTGGCGGGCGTCGTGCACGAACTCATGGACGTAGCTGCCGCCCACGACCGACACCGCGCCCTGTTCCGCGCCGACGAAGTACAGCAGTACCATCATCAACATCGACCCGAAGATCATGAATGGTGCCAGTTCGCGCAACGGGATCTTCGGTAGCGCCGGCCGAGCGACCGGGGCATCGAGAACGGCGGGATGCGCCACGACGGGACCTCCACAGGAATCATGCGTTCCACTCGAGCAGGACACGTCCGGTGATGGGTCTGGCTTCCGATGTCATCCGACGGAGTACACCGGTCACAGTGGCGCGACCGCACCGGATTCACACCGGCTTCCAACACCCGAACACCTTTGAGACAAGCAGCAACCAACCACCACGTCAAGCCTGATTGACTGCACAAATATGCAGATGCGCCGGATACCCTGATATGCCGGATACCCGGATGTCGGAGCCGACCCGTCGAGCCGGAGTCATCCGTGGACGGATGCCGCGACAGGCACCCCGACGTCAAGATCCCGCAGGGGGACCACCCGCCGGCCCAGCGGCGCGATCGCCAGCGGAACCATCTTGAACGACGCGACGCCGAACGGGATCCCGATGATCGTCAGGCAGAGCACAAACCCGAACAACAGGTGGGCGACCGCGAGCCACCAGCCCGCGATCAGGAACCAGACCACGTTGAGCAGGAAGACCGCCACCGGCGCGTCACCAGGCCGATCGACCACCACCCGGCCGAAGGGCCAGATCACATAGCTCCCCAGCCGGAAGGAGGCGATCCCGAACGGGATGGTCACGATCAACAGACAGCACACGATGCCGGCCACGAGGTACCCGACGGCGAGCTCCAGCCCGGCCAACAACAACCACAAAACGTTCCCCGCGATCCGCATGCCGGGTACCTACCCGGACGGGAGGCAGGGACCCCCGGGAGAACAGGCACATGTCCGCCCCGGTCGGGACGGGGTTCCGGCCCGACCGGGGCGAGTTTCCCGGAGTCACCGAACCATCCGGGTACCTCGGTACCTGACTGCCCAGACTTTCGTCCTGTTCTCACCAACGACAGCGGACTGCCAGTGATCAAGGATAGTAGCTTGGTCGCGAGGCAGGGCCATCGTTCCGTCGGGTCCGCCCACGGCCAGATTCCAGCGACGAGGTGGGTAGGAGTCAGGGGAGAGCCGGGCCTGGAGCCGTTCTCGGAATTTTTCCCGAGAACAGCTGAGCATTGTCGTGCCAGCCGAGAGAGAGGAAGACGCGGTGAGCGACGAGAAATCCGTGGACCAGCAGCTGCATGTACAGGGTCGGGACGCGGTAATTGCCCAGTCGGACGGTGTCGAGTGGCGTGGGGGAAAACCGCCGAACTATCATTTCTCGAAAGTTGCCATGCCGCACGAAAGAATCAGCCGGCATGCGGAAGGCTCCCTGGCCGACATCGTCGAGCGCGTAGTTCAGGTCTTCGAACTGGAGCTTTCCTACAAGAAGAATCCAGCCCAGTGGGTCAGTATGGTGGCCGATCAGTTGCGCGTACGCGTGAACGGCGGGCCATCGGCAACCGCCGAGGACCTCGTCGAAAAGGGCAGCTACAACATGCTCATCGGGGAGAACCCCTATTATTCCGCGAGCGAGGAGACGTTCGAATCCTCCCACCAGGTGTTCCATGACGCATTCCCCGGTGGCTTCTTCTGGGAGGTCCTGGACGTCTACTCGCCCCCGCCCGTGATTACTTTCAAGTGGCGGCACTGGGGTACCTTTAATGGCCCTTACAAGGGGTTCGAACCGACCGGGAAAAGGCTCGAGATCTTCGGTGTCACCGTGGCCCGGTGCACCGACGATCTCAGGCTTGTCGAGGTCGAGCACTTCTACGACAACAGCGAGTTCCTCAGCCGGCTCACCGGTGGCTGCCCTGTGTAGATCCGGGCCCGGGCGCCGTCCGACTCCCGGCGTGCAACGATTAATCAGCGTCTTCCGGCCGCAAGAGCCCTGCGGCCATCAGGCGACTGCCGGTATCGTGACGCTCTGTGCCGGTAATGAACACGCCAGGTCAGCCTGAACAGGACCTCCGCCGACATCGACGATGATCTCGGCGGGCGTGCATTCCGGTAGCGGTGCGGCCCCGCCATGAGCCTCGCCGGATCCCGGCTTCGCCGGCCGGTGGACGCAAGCCGCTACCGGGCCGGGGTTATCAGTCCGTAGTGCTCGTCGTAACGGTGGTAGAGCACGTTACCGTTG
>NZ_CAKKTK010000068.1:0-19367 GCF_920656135.1 Frankia sp. Cppng1_Ct_nod
GGCCGCCAGGGCGTCCCGTCGCTGGTCATAGCAATCTCGCCGGTAGTCCAGGCAAGTCCGCAGAGGTTGTTCAGAACGATGTCGAACCGCATTCGCGGTGACGCGCCGTAAGCGGTGGCGTTACGCAGGAACGTCGGCGAGAAGTCATCGTCGGCCATGGGCGCGACATCACGCTCGACGAGCGCCTTGCACCGGGCGTACGGAGTCTGCGGGTTGACCGGCGAGGCCTCGGCGACGTCGGCACCTTCCGCGACCCCGTAGACACTGCACGACGACATGTAGATGAACCGCGATACACCGGCCCGCCTGGCGAGGGTGGCCAGCCGCACGGAACCACCGTGGTTGACCTTGTAGGTGACCTCCGGCGCGAGTGCGCCGAGCGGGTCGTTGGACAGCTCGGCCATGTGCACGACCGCGTCCACACCGGAAAGGTCGTTCACGGTCATCCGGCGCAGGTCCCTGTCCAGGGTATAGGGGTTGCGGTCGCTCCCCCGGTACAGCCAGCCGTACTTGTAGTACCCGGTGTCCAGGCCGACGACCTCGTGACCGGCCCGCATGAGTTCGGGTGCGACGAGGCAACCCAGATAACCCTCGGTACCGGTGACGAGCACCTTCATGCGCATGTCCTCCCGCTGTCGAAACTGCATGCCGAGCTCGGACGGGGCCCGACCCACCGCCTCGCGACCCACCGCCTGTTGACAGGAGACCGTACCTACCCGTCCGCCCCGAGCGGTCGGAGCAGGCGGGTCGACCGCGAGATAACGGGTCCTGTGCGGACATACCCGCTCCAGGCCTTCACACGCGTACCGGTATCACGGCAAGCCGGATGGAGACTACTGTCGGTTGTTCGGAAGATACCGGACGCACATCACCCGCAACCGACATATTCACCGAAAGAGATCGCACGAACACTCCATGTAGAGTGGCACACTCGCCGGGTGCAGAAGGTACAGCCAGCCTGGATGACCTACCCGGATGAACCGACCGCGCGGGACGAGCGACGTGAATGGCCGTTCGAGCTTGTGATCGTCAGCTACCACAGCCGGGGCCAGCTCGAGGGGATGCTCGCCGTCCTCCCTTCCGACATCCCCGTTGCGATCATCGATAACGCGGGCGGCGCGGACAGGGTCGACGAGCTCATCTCCGACATGCCGAACGGTCGCTACCTCGACTCCGGCGGCGGTAAGGGGTTCGCCAAGGCCGCGAACCTGGGGGTACGAACGTCCCGCCACGAATATCTGATCTTCGGTAATCCGGACAGCCGGCCCACCGTCGCGGTCATGAACACGCTCGTGGCCGACGTGCGCGAAGACCCGGAACTGGCCCTCAGCGCCGCGACCATGGCGGGCCACGACAACCGTCCGGAACTCGGCAACGGCGGATGGGAACCGACGCCGCGCCGGGTCCTCATGCACGTCCTCGGCGCCCACAGGATCGCCCCGACCGTCGGACTGTTCGCCCGCCCGACCCCCGACCGGGCGATGGACGTCGAGTGGCTCACCGGCGCGTGCCTGGCTGTCCGACGCAGGATCTTCCTGGCCCTGGGCGGCTTCGACGAGAACTTCTTCGTCTACAGCGAGGACATGGCGCTGGGGCGCAAGGTCCGCGAAGCGGGCCTGCGCCAACGGCTGCGCACCGACCTGCTGGTACCGCACGGCGCCGGCGGCTCGGGCGCCGCGAAAACGTGGATGCTGCAGATGCGGGGCGCATCCATGATGAAGTACCTGGGCATGCACAACGCGGCATCCCGGGTACGGCTGATGCAGTCGATGCTCGTGGCCGGCTATGCCGGTCGCGCGGCGCTGTCCCGGGCCCGGGGCGACACGGCCGCCGCGGCCGAGCACAGTTCCTACGTCAGGGGACTGGTTTGCGGTCCGCCCGCGCCATAGTCCCTGACCGGAAACCGTTGCTCCGCAGGCCCCCTGCCCGGAAGCCGGCTCAGCCCAGCCGGCTCAGCCCAGCGCGGACCTGATCCGGCCCACGAGTGCGTTCGGGTCGAGTTCCCGAGAGACGAACGCACGGCCGGCTTCGCCGATCCGACCGGCCAGCTCCGGTGCCGCCAGGAGCCGGCAGACCGCATCGGTGAAGCCGGCGGCGTCGTCCGCGACGAGCAGGTCTCGCCGCGGCGTCCACCCGAGGCCGCGGCCACCGACCTGGGTGCTCACCACCGGAACGCCGGCCGCCATCGCCTCGACCACCTTGATGTTGACACCGGAACCGGACCGCATCGGGTTGAGCGAGACCGACGCGCCCGCGACGTACCCGCTCACGCTCGGGACGTCGGTGTGGACGCTGACCCGGCTGTGACCGCGCAGCCAGGCCACCAGCTCCGGGTCCCCCCGACGCCCGACGACCTGCAGCGACGCATCCGGGTGCCGAACCCGCACGGACGACCAGCAGGTGTCCAGGAACCAGCGCAGCGCTTCGATGTTGGTCGGGGTGTCCAGCGAGCCGACGAACAGCAACCGGCCGGGGACACCGCCGGACGCGGCATCAGTACCGGCTCCACCCGTGGCACCGGCTCCACCCGTGACGGAGCCGGGCAGGAACGGGGGCAGGTGCATCGTGCGCACGCTGCAACGCGCTCGACGCCAGGCATGATCCTCGACGGAGATGTCCGCGATGCAGGTCACGTCCGGCGAGTGGTGCAGGGCGTCCTCGGCGTGGCGCAGCTTGCGGTACTCGATCGCGCACGCCGCCGAACGCGGCCCGGACGTGCTCCGCGTGAGGATCCGGAAGTACTCCGAGTCGATGTTGTGCGCGCGGACGAGGTGCGGGATCCGCCAGGCTCGGGCGATCTGTTCCCCCAGGTGCGCGACACGGCAGCTGTAACTGATCACCGCGTCGGCGCGCCGCGGGGTAACCGTGAGTGCCCGCCGCAGAGCGCCGACCGGGCGGGACGCGTAGGCGAACGGCCGTGGTCCCAGATGCGCCATCGGGCCGGGCCTACGGGGTAGCCGGATCACGGCGGCGCCGGGCAGAGCGTCCTCGTAGGCCGTCACGTCGAGCTCGGTGGGGGTCGGGACGAGTACCTGCGGCCGGATCCCCACCGCGACAGCCGCCGACAGGAAGGTGAACGTCTCCACCCGGCCACCGGCGTCCGCGGGCAGGAACGGCTCTTCAACGATCACGGTCCAGCGCTCGACCTCATGACCCATACTCTGGATCTTCACTGACGCCTCCCGCCTTACGTTTGACTACATCTAGTTATGAAACTACCGCAGCTACCTCCATATGATGTCAATCAGCTCTCACCCGAACACGGGTTACGGTGGTGGCCATGGCTGGAGTACAGGCATATGGACGGAACGTCGCAATCACATTACTAGGAGCGATAGCAGCCTATGGTCATGCTCTGTACCCTTTTTATATCGGCCTGAAAAGCCGCAGTCGGCCCGTCGAGGAGCCCGAGGATCCGCAGACCTGGCCATCGATGAGCGTTGTCGTGTCCGCGTACCGCGAAGCCGCGGTGATCGCGGACAAGACCGACGATCTGCTCAGGAGTGGCTACCCAGGCCTGATGGAAATCGTCGTCGTCGCGGACGACCCGGCAACGGCCAGGGCGGCCCGACGGCCCGGGGTCCGGGTCCTGTCGTCCGATGTGCGCCTCGGCAAGTGCGAAGCCGTCAACCGCGGGGTCGCGGCCGCGCGGCACGACATCGTCGTCCTCTCCGACGCGAACGCGGCGCTCGCTCCCGGCGCTTTTCAGGCTGCCGCGCGGCACTTCCACGATCCGGCGGTCGGCGCGGTCGCGGGCGAGAAGCGGGTCGAGGACCCCGCCGGCGTCCAGGGCTTCTACTGGAGGTTCGAGTCCTGGCTCAAACAGTGCGAGTCGACCACCGGCCAAACCATCGGTGTGGTCGGTGAGATGCTCGCGTTCCGCCGGGAAGCCTTCCGGAGGCTACCGCCGGATGTCGCGGTGGACGACGCGTGGCTTGCCCTAGACATCGCCGAGGCCGGCCTGCGGGTCGTCTACGAGCCGTCCGCGTACTCGGTGGAGACCTCCAACCTCACGTACAGCGAGGAGTGGGAACGGCGCACCAGAGTGGTGGCCGGCAACCTCGACATGCTCTGGCGCCGGCGGGACGCGCTTGTACCCGGAGCCCTGCCGGTCACCCCCCAGCTGTGGGGACACCGGCTCGTCCGATCATCGTTCGGGCCGATGGCCCATGCGCTGCTGATCGCCATGAGCATCCCCGCGGCCCGACACAGCCGTGCCGCACGGATCTTCCTCGCCGGTAACGCCGCCGGTGTGGGGAGCCTGGTCTCGGTGCTGCGAGGCGGTAGCCCGCCGGCACCGGCGCGGCTCGCCGCCCAGGTGTTCTTCCTACAGGCCGTGGCACTTGGCGGGGTCCGGCGTTTCCTCACCCGGAGCAGGTCCGCGCTCTGGCCGAAACCAGAACGACGGGCAGCCCGCACGTCGATTTTCACCGCGGGTGTTCGGGTGTCCTGAACGGGTAACTGGAGGGAGGGGCATGGTTCGGCGACCATCCGCCGACCAGCCGGCGGGGCGCCATCGGGCGAAAGGTGAGCTCAGGTGACGGTTGAACGCCTCGTCGGGCGGCGCGGGACAGGCAGGCCCCTCCTGCCTCGTCCGGGCACGGCGCAGGGATAGCCGCCGATGTTGGAGATGACCGCCGGGCCGCCGATAGACAGCCACGGCTACCGAATACTTGCTCTCGGCGCGCACTCGGACGACGTGGAGATCGGCGCGGGCGGCACCATCGTCCAACTTCTGGCGCGGCATCCGAGCGCTACGGTCCACTGGGTGGTCTTCGCCGGCTCCGGAGCGCGTGGCAGCGAAGCCGAAGCAAGCGTGCGGGACCTGCTGGGAGGCTCACTCGGTTCGCTGCACCTGCACGAGGTCCGCGACGGCTTCCTCCCGCGGGAGTGGGGTGGGGTGAAGGAGATACTTCTCCAGGTTGCCCGCCAGGTCACCCCGGACGTCGTCTTCGCGCCGGCGCTGTCCGACGCACATCAGGATCATCGGACCCTCGGGGAGCTCGCCTGGCAGGCGTTCCGTGGCGCAATGATCCTCGGGTACGAAATCCCCAAGTGGGACGGTGACCTGATGCGCCCATCGCTGTACATACCGCTGTCGGAGGAGACCGTGGCGGCGAAGCTTGCGCACATCACCCAGCACTTCCCCAGCCAGAAGGACAAGCCCTGGTTCGACGAGGAGACCTTCCGGGCGGTGCTGCGGCTGCGCGGGGTGGAGTGCGGCGTCCGCTACGCCGAGGCGTTCGAGGCCCGCAAGGTCGTCCTCTCCTGGTGACACGAACCTTTTGCCACACGCCCGGTGCCACACGCCCGGTCGTCAGCGGACGACAACGGTCGACCAGGCCTGCGGGACAAGGATGTGCGGCTTGCCTGATCCGTCCGCCGGCTCGGCCCAGGTGTCGGTGATCGAGTCGGCGTCGGCATCCCGGGGCAGCCCATAGGTGACCGTGTCGTTGTCGAACCAGGCGATCTGGTCGTCGACGCTACGGGTGTCCGCCAGTGCCGTGCGTCGCATGGTCCTCAGATCCAGCACGCTCGCCCGCCATCGCACCGGGTCGTCCGTGGCAACCCTTTCCTTGAAGGCCAGCCGTGTCTCATCCGGTGACAGCGACGGGCACTCCACGTTGGTCGTGAGGGTATGCACCTCCTTCGCCCGCAGGCTGCCACGTACCAGGTAGGTGGTGCCTCCGGTCGCGAGCGTCGCATAGAACGTGTCATCGTCCATGCCGAAGGTCACACCCCAGAAGTTCTGGTCCGGTGGGTTGATCCGCCGACCGTCCCGGAAGATCGCGAACTGCTCCAGGCTGCCCAGCTCACCGCGTTCACGGACGTCATAGAGGGTGGTGGTGGTCGAAAACGCCGGACCTGCATAGGAATGTCCGGAAACGAACACGGTCACCGCGGCCAGGTGGCCGTCCGGTGACAGCCGTGCCCGGCTCGGTGGACCGGCGAGCCGGAAACCGCGCGTCGGCCGCAGGTCCGAACCGAACAGGTAGGCCTTGTAGGTGGTCACGACGCCGCGATCGGCACCCAGGCAGATCCCCGACTCGCCTACGACGTCCACCCGCTCGCACGACAGCGAGGTGACCGCCCGCGGACCGGCGGGATCGTTCAGGGGGACCATCGACACCAGGCCGTACGAGGAGTCCTGAGCTGTGCTTCGGAAGACGATCCGCTGCCCGCCGACCAGGGATTGCGGCCTGGGACCCCCACCGGCGGCGAGCGCCGCGGACCGGCGTGGATCGGCCGCGTCGCGACGGGCCACATGCAGCCCGTACCCACCGGCCAGGCCCACCGAGGCGATCAGGACCGCCACGAACAGAATCACCCGCCACCGGCGGGACCGCGCCGCCGGTCCAACAGGTGTTCGCGGCCCGCCGGCCTGGCCCGGTTGCGGGCACCGCATGATCGAATCAACCATTCCTGTCCGCGTTTCGTTCCGAGTCGACCGGTTCCGAGTCGACCGGTTCCGAGTCGACCGCCGGTGTCAACGTCCCGGCTCGGCTCACCACCGTCACCGTCAGAAGGCACGCTCCGGCACCGACACCGCAGGCAAGCCACAGCGCCGACCGCGCGCCATGGGTCGTCCAGACGGCGCCGAAGCCGGCGGACGCCACCAGCTGCCCGAGTGCCACACAGCTCTGTAACATCGCGATCCCGCTGGTGCGCGACTCCCTCGGCAGCAGCGCGCTCACGGCCGCGGCCATGACACTGTCGGTCGCGGCGTAGAACATCCCGAGCAGTCCCAGGCACCCGAGCAGCACCGGGACGCCGGGCCGCGGTACGAGCAACAGCAGATATACGGCGATCAGCGCGGCATGACCCACGACCAGTATCCGCATCCGACCCACGCGGTCGGCGAGCTGTCCGAGGGGAACGGCCAGGACGAGGTACACCCACGAGGTCCCCGCGGCCAGCAGCGGGAAGTAGTAGGCCGCAACGTCCACCTGCTGCTGGAGACGAAGGTAGACGAACCCGTCGCCGACCGCGCACAGGGACAGGGCAACCGCCGCGATGACGAGCGCGCGGTAACGACGCCCGGCCAGCAGGGCAGCCGCCGCCCGCACGGCGTGGGGCCGCTGCCCGGTCGGAGCGCGCTCGCCGTCGACCGGGTCACTCGCGCCAGCCGGCGGGTCACGCTCCACCAACAGGACGATCACCGCGACGCCGGTCAACGCGACGCAGGCGCTCACGACGAAAACCAGGTCATAGGACTCAGGCGACGCGGCCAGCAGCGCGAAGGCGACGAACGGCCCGAGCATCGCGCCGACCGTGTCCAGCGCACGGTGAACCCCGAAGACAAGCCCAAGGTCACGGGATGCGGTGGCGAGGGAAAGCAGTGCGTCCCGCGGAGCGGTCCGGATGCCCTTACCGATGCGGTCGGTGACCAACGACCCGGAAACCACCGCCGGCGACGCGGCCCCGACCACCAGAACGATCTTCGCCACGGCCGACAGGGCATACCCGGAGGCCGCGACGTCACGGTGCCGCCGCCAACGGTCGGATGCAAGCCCGCTCACCAGCCGCACGAGAGCGCTCAGCCCCTGGTGCAGACCGTTGACCAGGCCGTACTGGAATGGAGTGAAGCCCAGCGTGCCCACCAGGTAGAGCGGCAGGACCGCGGTGACCATCTCTGTCGACAGGTCGGTGAGCAGACTGGTCAGGCCCAGGAGCAACACGCCTGCGCCGACGGCCCGACGCAGGCGGTGAGCGGCTCCGCCTGACTCACGGCGCCCCGACGTCGTCCCGGCCGCGCCCGGAGTCCGTCGCGCGCCCGATCCCGCGGGATCGGGTGGACGATCACGCAGTGTGGCGTACATGGACTTCCCTCACCAAAACAGGCTAGGGTACCCCATATAGATCTTCATCGTGGTATTGAGGATCGAATCGGCTGGCCGCGCCGATGATCGTGACTCGAGAACAGAAAGTGACTACCGATCAGAATGCGCGACAACGGGAGTCTCCTTGACTGTGCCATGCCACCACACACCCGGCCGGGACACCGAGCGCAATTGCGAGCAGGCAAACGGTAGCATTTTCTCAACCGATACCACTGTAGGCGCACCCAGTGATCGATTAAAACCCTCCAGAAACACAACTAGTCCAACACTCCGACAGTAGTTGAAGAAATAACAAGATCGTACTCAGTGGTCACAGGGGACCGCGCTACTGTCATCGACTGGAGGGCCAGAGCCGTAATCCCAACGGCGCACCAGCGCAAGGAGGAAAAACGACAGTGGGCTCACATCGCTGCCTGGGGGGGCGGCTTGTGCCTCTACTTGCCGGAGCGGCAGTAGTCGCAGCTGGAGGGCTCGTCAGTTGCAAACCAGCGGTGGAACACGGACCGAAGGCCGCACCCTCGCCGTCAGCGTCCATCGCAGTCACGGCGACCCCGAGCGCGCAACCGTCCCAGCAGCCAACACCCCAGGTGAGCGCGGCGACAACCGCGCCGAGCGCTCCGAAAACAACCCCGCCGAGCGCTCAGACACTGGCGGCACCCGCCGTGAGCAACACATTTCCGAACGCCGATAACACCGGGGTGCCGGCCGGCGTGACGCTGACCAACTACACCGGCCCACGAGAGATCACCAAGGCCAACACCGTCATCCAGAACGTACGGATATCCGGTGGGGGCCGCATCACCATCTCCGCTCCCGGAGTAGTGATCAAGAACAGTGTGATCTCGACCGATGACACCTTCGACGTCAGCATGAACGACAATGTCGCGAATGCCTCGGTGGTGGTCCAGGACTCGGAGTTCGTAGGTAGCTACGACACCTCCCCGCACTCGGAAATGGCCATCCGGGGTAAGGGCTGGACGATTGAACGGGTGGAGATCCGCGGCTATCGCGACGGCGGGGGCCCCGACGGCAACAACACCATCGAGAACTCCTACATCCACGACTTCGTCGTCAGTTCGGAATGTGAGCACGCCGACGGGCTGCAGGGTCTCGGGAACACCAACAACATCGCGATCCGGCACAACACGATCGACATGGCTCTGGATCACTGTATGGCGGGGGTCGTCCAACTCGGAACCGAGAACGGCGGCAACCACAACGTGACCGTCGACGACAACTGGCTGGCGGGTGGAGCATGGGTTTTCTACTCCAGCCTGCTGCCGTCCGGCAACACAAGTGACAACATCCGGTTCATCAACAACCGGCTGAGCAAGAAGCACTTCGCCACCTACGGAAACTACGGTGTGTGCGCCAACTGGATAGCCAATGCGGCCGGTGTCGCATGGTACGGGAACGTGGACGTGGACAGCGGCGCGACCATCCCGGCGCCCTGAGACCGGGCCCGGACGAAAGCCCGTCCGGACAGAACAAAACAACCTGCCACATGACGACGGCCCGGGGAGATCTCCCCGGGCCGTCGTCATGTGGCACGTCATATGGCAGGCGCTGTCGTTATCGGCAGCCAGGTGCGTTCTACCCTCGGCCCCGCCTGGCGCTCAACGAGGCAGCGACCGAGGCCGCGGCCAGCAGCGCCGCACCGACCGATGCCGCGGTCCGCGCCCGCTTCGCCATAGACGACTTCGCCATGGGCAACCGCCGGCCCGCGCTCGTGAGCCGGTCGTACACAGCGACATAGCCGGGTGCCTGCAGGCGCCAGTCCAGCACTTCGACGGCCCGCTCACGGCCCCTCTTGCTCAGCAACTCGCGGCGCTCCGGGTCCTCCAGGAGATCGGTGACCGCACGCGCGAACGCCTCGACGTCACCTGGCGTTACATAGCAGGCAGCGTCACCAGCGGAAACCCTGGTCTCGATGAGGTCGAAGGTGACCACCGGTACCCCGTAGGCCATGTACTCCATGGTCTTGTTCATGGTGGAGACCTCGTTCAGCGGGTTCGCGGGGTCCGGACCAAGCCCGACCGCGGCGGTCCGCAGGTACTTCTCGATGGTGGCGCCGTCCGCCCTGCCGGTGAAGGTGACGTAGTCGTCCAGACCGAGTTCGGTGGACAGCGCGCGCAGCTCCTCAAGACAGTCGCCGAATCCCAACAGGGCGAGCTGGATATCCTCCCGGCCGTCCTTGTGGACAAGGATGTCGAGCGCGCGCAGGACGAGATCAACACCGTCCTGCGGCCCCATAACACCGAGATAGACAATGAGATGGCTGCGGCCTCGACGTAGTTCCGGGACGTCCGCACCCGGGCACATCCGGTCGGTGTCCGGGCCGCTGCGTACCACGGTTGTGTCGCTACGGTCGTGGCGTCCCCGCCCGATCGCCACCAGCCGGTAGGACTCATTGGTGGAAATCACGTGGTCGGCAAGCCGGTAGGTGATGCCCTCGAGCAGGTAGAGGCCACGCAGCAGAATCGGGGACGGCCGGTCGAAGCGGGACCGGTAGACCTCGGGGCACAGGTCGTGCTGGTCGTAGACGAACTTCGTCCCAGCAATCTTGTAGGGGGCGGCGAGCAACGCGTAGGTGTCCGGTGGATTGCATGCCTGGATGACGTCGAAACCGACTTCACGACGCACCCGGACGGACAGCCTCGCGGTCTTCAGCCAGCACACCACGAATTCGGTCAGATAACCCCGGACGCCGGGCTGTGTCGTCGGAGCGTCGTATTTGTAGAGGTGGACACCGTCAAGTTCCTGGTAAACGGGATCCTGCGGCCCCTTAGGGCAGATCACCGATACGGTGTAGCCGCTCCTGACGAGCTCCTGGCATTCCAGCCAGACCCGCCGGTCCAACGGTACGGGCAGGTTCTGCACAATGATCAGGACACGTTTGTTCACCTGAGTGGTTCTCCCAGCTTCCCCTGGGGCATTCGCCCGCGGCCACGCCTCACGTCATGCATCTCCTGGTACCGATCCGGTCCGTGGTCAGGCCGCAGCCATCCGTTCCCCGTTGGCGGACACCGACGGATATCCCGGTTGCCACTCACCGCGGGCCTTCCAGACACCCACCCAGGCGTCGGCGGTCGGCGAGGTTCGTCCCAGGCGGCCGGCGAGGACCGCCAGCCCTGCCCGCACGGCCACGCCGAGAGTCAGCAGGCCAAGTGCGGCCGTCTGGGAAGTCCCTGGCCGAAAGTGGTCGCGCACGAAGGTTGTCTTCGCCCGCATAACCATAATCATCTTGTCGGATCGACGGGCCGAGGAAGCACCCACGTGGTGGATGACCGTCGCGTCCGGGGTGATGACCGGACGCCAGCCAGCCCGGCGCGCCCGCACGCTGAGATCCGCGTCCTCTCCGTACATGAAGTAACGGGAGTCGAAGCCACCCAGTGCGGCGAAGACCTGCCGGGGAACCAGCAGCAGGCAACCTGTGACCACACCGACCTCGCGCACGCTGTCACGAGGCCATCCGCCCAGCGACTCCGGGTCGAACAGCGCCGAACCCTTTCGCCAGGTGCTCAGACCCAGGCCGAAACAGGCCAGGCTCCACAGGGTCGGCACTCCCCAGCACGAACTCGGGTCGAGTGCGCCGTCCGGCCGCACTGTTCGGCCGCCGTAGATCCCGTGGCCGGGGTGCGCGCGCGCAAACGCGAGCAACGCCCCGAGCGCGTCATCCAGCACGACGGTGTCCGGGTTCAGCAGCAGCAGGTACTCACCCTTGGCGCGCTCCGCCGCGAGGTTCACGGCGCGGCCGAAACCAAGGTTCGTCGCGGACTCGACCACCTCGATGTCCCCGAACGCGGCACGGATCCGCGTCGCCGAGGAATCCGTCGAGGCGTTGTCGACGACAATCACCTCGTACGAGGTGCCCCGGGTCTGTTCGTGCAACGATTCCAGACAGCGGACGGTGAGATCCGCGGTGTTGTAGGAGACGATCAGTACCGAGACGTCGACGCCCATCACCCGTGCTCGCTTCGCTTACCGACAACCCGGGCCGGCGCTCCGACCGCGATCGAACCGGGTGGCAGCGACCGGGTCACCACCGAACCCGCACCGACAATGCAGCCGTCACCGATCTCCACTCCGGCGGTCACGACGACCCGGGCACCGAGCCAGACGTCCCGGCCGATACGGACATCGCGTTCACGTTTGGGTTGGTGCATCACCGGGACATCCGGGGCGATCTGGTAGTCGGACGCCGTGACGAAGACCTCGGGGCCGAACAGCGCGTACTCGCCGATGTCGATACGCCCGGCCTCGTTACCGGCCCACAGATAGCTTCGCTCACCGATGTGGGCGTGGTCGGCGATACTGATTCGTTCACCGTTACGGATGGACACGTTCGGTGCCAGCCGCACCCCGCTCCCGAGCGTGAGCCGCACCTTCTGCCGGGTGTGGGAATAAGCATAGAAATGCAGGATGCGGAACATGTGCGCATAGGGACGCGGATCGAGGACGGATTTCAGGGCGTTGATCCGCCGCGCGGCGGCGTCATTCCCACCGGCGGGCCCGCTCACGCGGCTGCTCCGGTCACCCGACTGCTGGCATCCCGCTCCCAGGTACCCAGCTGTCCGCGCCGTACCTTGCGTCGGGCCAACAGCTGCGCCGCCCCGGAGACGGCCACATATGCCGGAACGGCGGTGGCCAGCGCCGGGGAGGCCCGTACCACGGCCAGCCAGTCGGGAAGTCGACCGGTTCGGGTGTGCGCCGCGGCAACCGGGGCCAAGGCCAGCTGCCGCATCTGGATGTTGCCCGCGTAAACCCGGATCTTACGTAACACCAGATCGCGGGTGGTTCGCGCGGGATGCACGACGAACTCGACGTCGCTTACGGTCCTGCGCTCGTCCGAGGTGAAACGGTGGTAAAGGAAGAAATCGTCGGCAATGGCATCCGGGAAACGGTCGAAACGGGCACGACCGGCGGCGCTGACACCCATCACACCCGAGCCGATGTGATGGTCGCGAGCGTAGGGCAGCTCCAGCCAGATCCGGTAGTAGTCCCGGACGATCCGACTCACGCCGGCGGTGTCAAGCCGGATCCGTGGTGCGGCCGCGAGCACCTTGCCCTCCCGCAGCACCTCGGCGACCCGTAGAAGATCAGCACCGCGGACCTCGATGTCGGCGTCCACGTAGAAGCGCGGGAAACCGGTCGCGGTGTCATCGCCGAGGTTGAGCGCCCCGGCCTTGCCCGGCGTGGGCGTCTCCACCACCCGCGCGCCGGCCGCACGGGCGAGTTCCGCGGTGCGGTCGGTACAGCCGTTGCAGACGACGACGATATCGAGGTCACCGGGATGCACGCCGTCAGCAAGCCGGGTGAGGCATCGGCCGATCACGGCCTCCTCGTTGTGGGCGGGAACAACGACGCTGGCGAGAACAGTCATGCCACCACCTACCTGTGAGATCCGTCGGCCCGGACGCTCAGCGCCCCGCCTGGCGGCGGGCACGCAGCGTCCGGGCCGCGTCGACAAGGATCGGCGGGGTCGACCGACGAGCAATGTCCTGGGCACGGGCGAGACCGGTCGGCCGAAACGCCTCACCGGGCCTCGCCCGAAACAATGTGGTGTGGTCGGGTGAAACCTCGTCGGCCGGGCGGCCGTTGGTGTAGTAATACCAGGCCAGTGACCGCCGGGTAACACCTTCGGGCGAGCGCAGCGGATCGGGGTGACCGTGGTAGGAGTAATCGGTGGTCGCGAAGACCACAAACCTGTTGAACAGCGGCGCGACACGGTGGACGACCCTTGTCATGTCGCGGTCCCACAATTCCAGGTGGCCACCCCACGACTCATCCCAGTCCTCGTTGAGGTAAAGCAGGACGTTCAGTCGCCGGTCCACACCGAGCCGACGGTGTCGGTTGAAGTCTGCGTGAACTTTCAGAAAGCCGCCGCGCACGATCTGATGCAGACCGCCACCGACGAGGTGCGGATCCGGCAGCAGACCGGCTATCGTGGTCAGATCCTCAAGAAAATCGATGAAGGGCGAAGAGTTGAACTGTTGCAGAATGTGACGCAACGGCGTCGGCATAAGGGTCTCGTCCGCCAGCGCAAGCTTGACCTCCTGACCGGCGTCGAAACGCTGCCAGTCGGAGTCCCCCGGCTTGGGGAAGGCGTTGACGACATCCCGTAGAACATCGGTCGGCAGGAAGTCGTCGATGACCACGTGCCGGAACGGCAGTGCCGTCCCGAAGGAGACGCGGTACTTCTCCGCCAGCGGCTGAAGGCTCTCCCGGTCAAAATAGTAGTCCAACGCTGTCTGCGGCAAAACAACCCCCAACGCCCCGGGCGGCCCCGACAACACCGTCGGGACTACTTACTTCCACTACGCCCCGTACAGCGATACACCCATACGGCGACTTACCTGTTCCAACACGCATACTGTAGACCATCCAGGTAAGAGCGCCCGAGGGTGGGGCGTTCGGCAAGGAAGCCGGGGTTCCTCGACGGATCGGCGAGGCCGATCCGTCGGATCCGGTCCGGGTGGAGGCATCACCAGGTGGAGGAGGGATGCTCCCCGGAGCGGGCCGGACGTCGCCGCATCCGGCAGCAATGACGCTTAGTAAAGGGAAATCATCAAGCGATGAACACCAAAAGCACAACGGACAAGAAATCTGGAGCCGGAGAGCGACCGCTCCGCATCCTTTACTCCTTCCCGCACACCCTGGGTCGACCCGGGATCTCCACCACAGCTTTTCACCAGGTCAGAAGCCTGATCGACGCCGGATTCGCGGTAACGGTCCACTGCACCAGCCTGGCCGCCGACCTGACCGGTGCCGCCCGGGTTGTCGAGACGATGGTCACCGCAGACAGGAGAGTCCCCCACCGGGCCATCGGCGTCCGCCGCGCCTACGGCTACCACGACTGGCGCACCGCCCGGGAACTCGCCACCCACCCGTATGCCTACGACGCCGTCCATGCCTGGCCCCGCGGGTGCATCCGCACGCTGGACACGGCGCGGCGCATCGGCATCCCCGGGCTCCGCGAGGTCTGCAGCCCACACAGCAGGTCCGCCTGCGCCGTGGCCGAACAGGAGGCTGCCGCCTGCGGGATCGAACTGCCCCGCGGGCACGCCCATCGAGGCACCGCCGGCCACCTCCGCCGTGAGGACGACGAGTACGCCATGGCAGGCCGGCTGCTCTGCCCGTCCGACTACGTCGTCCGCACCTTCACCGAGCACGGTGTGAGCGCCGACCGACTGATACGGCACGCCTACGGCTACGACCCGGCCCACTTCTTCCCCACCGACATACCGCCCGCACCCGCACGCCCGTTCACCATGGTCTTCGCCGGACGCGGGGAACCGAACAAAGGACTGCACTACGCGCTGCGCGCCTGGCGGGATGCCGGCACTCCGGGCGAACTGCTGATCTGTGGAGTGATCATGCCCGAGTACCGGGCGAGCCTGGGTGAGCTGCTCCACCAACGCGGCGTGCGGGAACTCGGATTCGTTGACGACCTCGGCGCGCTCTTCCGGAGCGCGGACGCACTCGTACTTCCCAGCGTCACCGAAGGCAGCGCGCTGGTGACGCTGGAGGCGGCCGCGTGCGGGTGCGTCCCCGTGATCTCCGATGCCTGCGGAGCCCCGACCCGCCATCTGGTCGACGGTCTCGTCCACCAGGCGACCGACACCGCACAGCTGGTCGACCACATCAAGCTGCTGGTCAATGACCCGGCCACCCTCGCGAAGCTGCGGCAGGGCTGCCTGGACGCCCGAGGGGACCACACCTGGGACAGTGCGGGTAACCGCCTCGCCGAGATCTACCGCGAGGTCACCCGTCCCCAGCTTCCCCTTGGTGCCGTGCCGGCGGTGTGACGGTCAGCGGCAGGGTCGCAGACGGTGTGGTCGCAGACGGCGGGACCCCGGGCAGCAGGCGTGCCGCGTTGCCCGCGTAGACCCGGCGCAACACGTCAGCGGAAAGGTCCAGACCATAGGCGGCCCAACGACCCTGCGGCGGGGGGACCGACGTCGAGTACGCGAAGTGGTCGTCGTCGGTCTCCAACAACCGGAAGTAGGCGCGGTAGCCGTCCGCGGCCGGCGGGAACGAGTCCGTTCCGAACAACACCCGGTCGGCGAACCGCTCGATGAACCGGCGGGCCACCCGCGGCTGGCGTCCGAGTTCGGCCGCGCGGGCCGAGACGTCGATGCAGAGGTTCGGATACGCATCCAGCATCCGGGTGACCTCGCCCAGATCCTCGGCCAGGCAGCCGACGTGGGCTCCCACGAATGTCGTAGCCGGATGAGCTGCCACGACCGCCTCCAACGCACCCAGCAGACGCGGCAGGCCGGGCCCGCGCCGGCCTGGCGCGGAGTTGACTCCGACCCTGCGGGCCGCGGTCGGATGGCGGCGCAGCTCGTCGAGACGTTCGTTGTGGCGGTCGGGGCGGCGGAAGAACGCCACCGGGTCGCCGACGTGGATGAGGACCGGAAGACCCAGCTCACCCGCTGCCTCGAACACATCCGCAAGCCTCGGGTCATCGGGCAGTACCAACCGACCGCGCCCGTCGCGGACCCGCATACCGAGGTCCTTCCACACCTTGAGTCCACGCGCGCCCACCGCGGCCGAGGCGTGCAGCTGAGCGACCAGCGCATCGCTCGGACGTCGCCCCCGCAACAGCGTCCAGTCCAGATGACAGTAGGTGACGAACCGGCCCGGATGAGGCCGATCATAACGATCAAGGTTGGCCTCCAGCTCACCACCCCATCGGCCATCCAGATTGATGATTGTCGCGAGATTCAGCTCATCCATCATCGCCAGCAGCGCACCGACGTCGTCGACCATCCAGGAATCGTCCGAGCGGAGCCAGCGGCCCAGGTGGTTGTGCGCATCCACGGCGGGGTACGCGGCCTGTCGAACATCGGAGGCCGGTACCCGCAGGGTCGGCTGGGGATCCCACCGGGACAGCGGCGGGTCTGCGATACGCGACCGCAGGACGGCGAGGCCAGCCTTCTTGATCACCCGTTGTGGTTTCATGATCTACCTCCGGTTAGGGCGCACCGCACGCCACCGCTGGGCACGCGTGAAGACCCGCTCGGTCAACGGAAGGGTGAACATCAACCCGAGCATGCCGAGCAGAAGGACCATGCCGAGCGCACGTTTGCCACTGCCCGTCACCAGGGTCGCGCGGCCAGGCATGAGAGCCGGCACAGCGGCGAGACGGGTGTCCGAGGATGGCGCGGCGGTCTCCTGAACGGACTTAAGGACCACACCGACCTGTTTGACAAGGTCGCGCATCTTGGCGACCGCGACTTCGGGATCACTGCTCCAGACCGTGACCAGCACTGTCGGTGCGGCCGGCGTTCCCGGGTTCTCGGGCGTGCCGGTGGATTCGGCCGCGACCAGATACTCGGCGCCCGGCCCTCGTTTACTCAGGTCCACAACCATGCCCCGGCCGTTGACCCGGTCCGCGACCACCGTCACGATTGTCTGGTTGCTCAGATGAAAGGCCCGGTACGGGTTGGGGGCACTGGCGCCCTGAGCCATGACGGCGAGCGCCGCGGTCGCCTCGTACGTCCCCTTGACGGAACGGACGTGGAGCACACCGACAGCCACGAGCAGGACGACTGCGACGAACGCGTACCACCGCCGCAGGCACAGGGCCGGCAGGTTCCAGACTCCCGGATGCGGCAGATCGAGAACGGACCAGGGCAGATCCGCCCGGCCGGCCGGGGCGGACCCCTCCTCCGCATGCCGTAGGGCCTCGAACCGGACCAGCGCGCCCACGCTCCCGATCAGGATGAAGACCGTCATGAGCACCATCGCGTAGCCCAGCGCATCGAACGTCACAAAGGTCACACAGGCCGCGAGGATGGATGCCGCCAGGGTCTGGGCCAGGTTGCGCAGTTCGGGTTCCTGACTGCCGCGCCGCACGCGGCGAGCGGTGAGGAAGGAGCCCACGAACAACAGCAGCAGAATGCTCAGCCCGATGATGCCGGTCTCGATCCAGTGTCCGAGATAGGCGTTGTCCAGAATGCGGTACTTATCCGGCAGAAAGGTCGAAAAGCCGCGGCCGAACCAGAAGGAGTCCCTGATGTAGTCACCGGCAACGGTGTAGTCGGCCGTCCGGCCGGCGGCGCTGTCGTCATTACCGATGTGGATGAACAGCTCGAAGATTGTCCGTAGTGTCCCGGGGCTGGCTACCTGCACCGCGGCCAGGCAGAACGGCGAGAGCAGCAAAGCCAGCCGGCGCCGACGTGCAGGCCACGACGGGAGCAGAACGATCAAAGCGACGCCGATGCCCAGGATGGCGGATCGCGAAACCGACATCGGCATGGTCAGACCGATCACCACTACCTTGAACCACGCCCGCCGTCGGCGCCCCTCCGGGGCGTACAGGGCGAAGTGCAGCGCTATCGGCAGGATCAGCGCAAGGACCACACCGAACTCGATCGCGTGGCTCGCCGTTCCAGCCACACGGACCAACCCGTCACGCCCGGAGATGAAGCTCTGGCCTCCACCGGCGAGACCCGGCACCCGGATGTAGGTGTTGATGTCGAAGTCGAAGTAGAACTGGAGCAGTCCAAAAACCGCCAGCACCGTCCCGGCGGTGCACAACCGGCGCAGCAGAGTCTCCAAACGCTCCCTGCTGGGGACACCGTCAAGGACCGTGAAGGCCACGCCGAGGGCCGCCATGATGACCAAAATGCCGCGGTCAGCCGAACGGATCTCCTCACCGGAGATGGGCCGGGTCATCCCGGCCACATAACTGATGAGCACCGACAGCCCGAACAGGGCGAGCAGAATCCGACTGCCCTGCCCCGCCAGCGGCGGACGCTGCCAGGGCACCAGCCGGACCGCGACATACCAGATGAACAGCGCCATCCCGAGCAGCAGCGCCGGGTTACCGGCCGCGCCGAGCGGCGCGATGCGCATCCGCGCGGGAATCATGATCAGCAACACGAGGAAGGCGGTGAGCGCGACCACCGCATCCCCGCGGCGGAGCAACTGCAGACGCAGTTCCTGCGCCGCGGGTGCCGACGCCGGGACCCGGCGCGGCGTGAAGAAGATCCCCGTGCCGCCGATCGTCCTCTCGACGGAGGAGGTCATCGCTTCGGGAGTATCCGACGGCTGAACTCACCGGTTTCCAGTTCGACCAGGCCGTTCCAGTCCGCGTCCTGACCCGGGGAACCGTTTGTGTGCGTCTCGTCGGCTGCGGGGGATGTTGTGTCCGCCGGCCGACCGGACCGATCTTCCGCGCTTCTTGTCGCGGGGCTTGCGGCGCCCGGACGCACCGGTGACTCGGCGGCCGGCCTCTTCGAGGACGTCGAGGACGCCGAGGTACGCGCCGCCCCCGACCCTCGCGACACGGGAGACACGGCCGGCACGGGAGACTCCGCGGGCGCGGCGTGAACCCCGGCCACCGTCTCGGTCTGCGAGTCCGACCGGAATGGACGGCTGACTGAAGTTCTGATCGTCGGCTGCTCGGCGTAGCGAGGTGCTTGCGCATCCGCCCGCGGGAACGAGGACCCGGACGGCGAGGACGACCGGGACGGCGACGGGACTGCGATATCGCCGTGCGACCCACTGGCCGGC
>NZ_CAKKTK010000068.1:19852-26296 GCF_920656135.1 Frankia sp. Cppng1_Ct_nod
GGCCTCGGCGGAAGGCGGCGCCTTCGACCGCGAACGCGGTGAGTAGCGGGAGCACCAGCGACACAGCCAGGCCCACCGCAGCCACCGTTTTCTTTGCGGTGCTGTCGCGCTCCGGGGACATGTGGGATACCACTGCCGCCGTAATGAACAGCTCCGCCGGTGCCCGGGCCTTGGTCTGCTGTTCCTTCAGCTGGCTCTGCAGCAGGACGATCAGCGCGTCCATGGTCCGTGCCGCCACGACCGGGTCGTGGTCCTTGGTCTCGATCGCCAGCAGCGGCGCGTTCGGAGTGGTCGGGTCCGGCCCGACCGTGTAGGCGGCTGTGGCACCGGAACCGGTCAGCGTCTGCGCGGAATCCTCGTCGGTGAGAATCCGGACGAGTACGGCGGCGGTAGCGTCGAGGTTACCGCTGAACGCCAGGTACGGATTGGACGCGGTGGGCTCGTTCGTCGACTTCACCGAAGGTGAGAGCAACACGACCGATGCCTTGCCGGAATAACTGTAGGGCGTCGTACGGGTTAAGAAGATGACACCGACGGCAAGGACCAGGACAAGAGGCACCACCACATACCAGCGGCGCGCAAGCACATACAACGAATCTCTCAGGTACACGTCTCAACCCCCTGGGCAGAGCACGTCCGTCGACGGTGCCCGCGGCCGGACAGCGAGATACCCGCTACCGGACAGACAGGCTTCGACACGCGCGAACCGCCCCACAACGTCATCGTCAGAGCATCTCGTGGCCGGATTCGACCGCGGAAACATACCGGGCAGATCATCACTGGCGCCTCCGAGGTCCAGCTGGGCCCGGATCTCCCGGCCGGACCCACCTTCCGGGCCAGACGCACATCTGCACTCTAACCCGGCGCCCCGACGGATTCGCCGGGGCTATCGCCATCCGCCACGGGGCGTAGTCCCGCGGTGGATGGGACCTGCCCCTCGATGGGCAGGTGTTCGAATGCCCGTCCACACGCGCACGACAACCGTTCGTCAAGCCGTTCACCGCACGCACACACCCAGCCGACCTGTCGGGCCGGATTTCCCACGACCAACGCATACGCTCCGACATCGCGGATGACCACGGCGCCGGCCGCCACGAAGCTGTATTCGCCGAGAGTGGTGCCACACACGATCGTGGCATTCGCTCCGATGGTGGCTCCCCGGCGTACCAGGGTGCGGTCGAGGCGGTCGGTGCCCTTCTTCACTTCGGCCCGTGGATTCATGTCGTTGGTAAAGATCATGTTCGGGCCGAGGAAAACATCGTCCTCGACCGTGACAAGATCCCAGATCAGGACCGCGTTCTTGATGGTCACCCGGTCGCCCACCACCGCGCCGGACTCGACGAACGCGTGGTCACAGACATTGCAGTCCCGGCCGAGCCGAGCGCCGGCCATGACGTGCGCGAACGCCCAGATCCTGGTGCCGGCGCCGACCTCGTCGCTCTCGCACAACCCGCGCGGATGAACGAAGACGTCCCTCGGCCCGGTTGCCACCGCGGACGCATCCCTGCCTACGGCGACACTCACCGCAGTGCCCGACGCAGCTCGTCGACGACCCGGGACTGCTGGTCAACAGTGATCTGTGGGAACAAGGGCAGTGACAGGATGCGGTCAGCGGACCGCTCACTCACGGGAAACGCCCCGCGGGCATACCCGAGGTCCGCGAACGCCTCCTGTAGGTGCACCGGGATCGGGTAGTGGATACCCGCGCCGATTCCGGCACCGTGCAGCCGCTCAAGGACGGCGTCGCGGTCCGACACCTCGATGACGTACAGGTGCCAGACATGGGTGTTCCCAGCCAGGACCGTCGGCAGGGTGATCACTCCATCGGCCGCGAGGTCCGCCAGCAGCCCGTCGTAGCGGGCCGCCGCATCGGCACGGGCGGCGTTCCAGCCGGCCAGCCTCGTCAGCTTGGCCCTCAGCACCACGGCCTGAACAGCGTCCAGGCGGGAGTTCACCCCGAGTCGGCTGTGTATGTACTTGCGGTCCGACCCGTGGCTGCCGATCGTGCGCGCCGCGGCCGCGACCTCGGCGGACATGGTCAGGACGGCGCCGGCGTCGCCATAGGCACCAAGGTTCTTGCCCGGATAGAAGCTCGTTCCCGCCGCCGCGCCGAACGTCCCCGCGTGCCGCCCGTGACGGGTGGCACCCTGCACCTGAGCGGCGTCCTCGACGATCGGCACACCGGCCGCGCCGGCAGCCGGCAGCAGTTCCTCGACCGGGGCGACCTGCCCGTACAGATGCACCGGCAGCAGCGCTCTGGTGCGCGGCCCGATCGCCGCGGCAGCGGCCGCGGTGTCGATCAGATAGGTGGCCGGGTCGACGTCGACCAGTACCGGCCGGGCACCTGCGCGGACGACGGCCTCCGCGGTGGCGATGAAGGTGTTGGCCGGCAAGATCACCTCGTCGCAGGCTCCCCTGCCGACGTCCAACGCGCGAAGCGCGATCTCGAGGGCGTCGGTGCCGTTGCCGACGCCCACGCAGTGGCCGGCGCCGAGAAAGGCCGCATACTCCTGCTCGAAGAGGCTGACCGGCTTACCCCCGATGAAGGCACCCGTCGCCATCACATCGGCCAGCTCGGGCTCGATCTCGGCGGCGACCTCCCGATGCTGGGCCGGCAGGTCGACCAGAGGGATGTGGGTCATCATCGTCCTCACGGTTGTCAGAAGCGGTCGCGGAACCGCGGTGGTCGAAACGACGGTGCGACTCGCGCCACGCCGGCGCCCAGCACGCTGCGCACACCCTCATACCCGCATATCCGCGAACCCGCGGGTCGGTTCCGGGTCAGGGCTGCTCGGGACCGGGCACGCCGCGGACGCCGACCAACGGACGCTTCGACCAGGCCGGGGAAACGGCCCGCGCCGGAACGTCCCGCAGTTCCCGCAGCAGCACACGTTCCACAGCCGCGCCCGCGGCGTCCCACGGCAGGTCGGCCACGCTCGCGGCCGCAGCAGCGGCACGTTCGTCCCGTTGTGTCGACGGGGTCGCGGTAACCACGTCGGACAGGGCAGCGGCCAGCTCACCGGGAGCCGGCTGAACATAGCGGACGTACGGATTGTCCAGTACCAGCCGATTGTGCCGGGCATCATTGATGACCGGGATGCAGCCGGCCGCCAGCAGCTCGAACGGAATGAGCGAGAGGTTCGTGACCGACAGACACAGTCCTGCCAGGCACCGGTTGTACAAGGCGTTCAGCTCGGCCGGGGTGATGACACCGTGGCATTCCGCCGGGAAGGGCAGCGCCCCGACATCCTCACCGAACAGGTGGATCGGCACGTCCGGATGACGGGTGTTGAAGTCCTGCAACGCCAGCAGGCCAAGAGCGTAGGCACGTCGTGGCGTGCTCGGCTTGGCATAGAAGACCACTCCGTCACGGACGGGACGGCCGGTGACGGGCTCCATCCGGTAGACGTCCGTGTCGGCGCCGAACTCGAAGTAGTCACACGGCATCCCGTAGTCGGCAGTCAGTTTCTCCGCCAGCCAACGCCCGGCGGTGATGCCGTGGAAGCCGAACCGGAACGTGTTCTCCGCCAGCACGCTTTCGCTGCCCGCCGGGTAGAACAGTGGCTCGAAGTCCTGCACGCAGTAGAACCGGCGGCCCGGTGTCCGCGGATCTGCGACGACATACGCCGACTGCCACGACGTGGCGAACACCGCGTCGCAGGGTTCCATCGTGCCGGTCGCGTCGGCGACCTCCGCGCGGATCTGCGGCCAGTAGCCGCGGAAGCGCTCGGTGTGGGAGCGCATGTCGCCGGCATACCGGTCGTAGAAGTACAGGCGGCAGGTATGACCGGAGCGCTCCAGATGCTCGACCAGTCGCAGCAGGGTGGTATGCCCGCCGGAGCCCGGCGGGGGCGGGGTCATGACCCAGTTGACCACCAGGGGACGGTCCCCCCGGGACGCGGGCACGACCTCCGGAAGATCCGTCCCCGTGATTGTGGGCAGGGCGGAGTCGGCGGAGTCGGCGGCGGCGGAGGCGGTGGAGGCGGCGGAGGCGGGCACCTGCGACCCGACCGGCATTGGCTTGAGCGCGCCCGCCCGCAGTACCTCCTGTGCGCGCACCGGCAGCACGCTCGACGGCTCGTCCACCCGCCTGGAAGCAGCCCGCAGCGCCCGCCCGGCGAGCCCGCGCGTGCCGTCCTCCTGAAGCACCCGGGCGATCTGACCTGCCCGGCGGACGACCTGGTCGCGCGTGGCCTGCCAGTTTTTGGCCGGATCGTTCATGGGCTCCCCCTCACGCAACGCCCGCAACAGCCTCCGATGATGACGGGTCCTCACCATCAGGCACGCACCAGGGTCCCCATGTGCCCGGCCGGGACGCCGCCCGCGAGGCCGGACGTCCGATGCCCTACGGCATCCCGGCATCCCGGCATCCCGACCCGCATCCCGGCCGACGCACTTCCTGCCCACCGCCGCCTGTGACGGATTCTCCCGCGCCGCCAGCCACCCTTATCCGGTCAATGCCGCTCGCGCATTGAGAGCGGGCCGGGAACATTCCACTTCATCGCCGGGTTCTTCGAGGGCCGTCCTTCGATGACCCCAAGGCATACCCCGGACACCGGTAGTTCCGAAGGAGGCATCCGGCGCCTGCCGATGCGTGGTGTATAGTCCCCCCCTGACGCCTGCCATCGGCTCGTGTCGCGCCTGAAGGGGACCACGCGTGCCGACGTGAAAGGTCATGCGGTAATGGGGGGACGAGTGCGTACTGCTATTACGATGGCAAAGCACATTCAATGCGGATTCCTCGCCCGTGGGACTGTTGTCCGGCGAACACTCCGTCCAGGCAGCCGACAAACAACGGAGCCTGCCGAAGCGTTCATCGTCCAAACATCGCACGATCCGTCGGAGGCGTTGTAATGTCGAAACTCCACCCCCGCGCAGAGAAACCCCGGCCGCTGCCCACCGACCGCTTACCACCTCAGGTATCGGTATTCATCTCGTGCTACAATTATGGTCGCTTCCTCGCGGATTCAGTTCATTCGGTATTGTCACAGGGCGGCGTTCGCGTCAACGTAGTGATTATTGATGACGCGTCCACCGATGGAAGCCAGGACATAGCCGCGGCACTGGCCGCGGCCGACCCCCGGGTCTCCCTCATCGCGCATGAACGCAACCATGGCCACCTGGCCACCTTTAATGAGGGGCTCGGCCTGCTCACCGGTACGTACGCCGTCAAACTCGACGCGGATGACATGCTCACTCCGGGATCGCTCTCCCGGGCCGCGGCACTCGCCGAACACCACCCGACGGTCGGTTTCGTCTACGGTTTTCCGGCACAGTTCCGGACGATACCCACACCGCGTGCACGCACCGAAGCCAGGCGCTGGCTGATATGGCGCGGCGATGAATGGATCGCGCGCATGTGCCACCGCGGCCACAACACCATCATGCAACCCGAGGTGCTGATGCGCACCGAAACCCTCCGCCGGGTCGGCGAATACAACACCGACCTGCCGCACAGCCACGACATGGAGTTGTGGCTACGGTTCGCCACGGTTTCGGACATCGGCTGGGTAGGTGGTGCGGACCAGGGCTTCTACCGTATCCATCCGGATAGTATGCAACGGACCGTCAACGCCGGCCTGATGATCGACCTCCAGGGTCGCCGGGACGCTTACGAAAGCGTCCTGACGGGTGCCGGAAAAGAAATTCCGGACGCTGCGGATCTTCTCCGCACGGCCCGTCGTAAACTTGCCTCGGAAGCTCTTGACCACGCCTGCCGTACATTCGACGACGCGGAATTCGCCGATCAGTCCGTGGACGCCTACGTCGATTTCGCCATCGACACCTTTCCGGAGGCACGGCAGACACGGGCGTGGGCTTCCCTCGAGCGGCGGCGGTGGATGGCCGCGGACCCCCCGGCCCGGCGGGCGCTCGCCCGAGCGGCGAGCGAGGCCGCCCGCGACATGGAAGGGCGCATTCGTTGGCGCCGCTGGCGATGGAGCGGTGTATGAATCACGGGCATCGGAAAGACGCGTCCGCCGGGCGGGCGCGGCACGTTCGGCCACCACTGCCCGGCCTGCCGAAGGGCAGCCGGCCACGAGTGACAGTCGTAGTCACCTGTTTCAACTATGGTCGATACCTCCCGATGAGCGTCGGCAGTGCCCTCGACCAGCCCGGCGTGGCTACCGATGTTGTCATCGTGGACGATGCGTCGGATGACGATTCCGCGTCGGTTGCCGTCTCGCTGGCGGCTGCCGACAGTCGGGTCGGCGTGCTTACCCGACGCGCGAACGGCGGGCCCGTCGCGGCATTCAACGACGGCCTTGCCAAGGCTCAGGGTGAATACCTCGTCCGCCTCGACGCCGACGACCTGCTCACTCCCGGTTCGCTTGCTCGATCACTCGCGCTTCTCGAGGCCAATCCGTGGGTTGGCATGGCTTACGGCCGCCCGCTGCACTTCGACGGGGACAGCGAACTGCCGGCCGCGGGTGAGCTGGTGCGCGG
>NZ_CAKKTK010000069.1:0-25011 GCF_920656135.1 Frankia sp. Cppng1_Ct_nod
GGAGGAGGGCGTGCCCGCCCACGTGCTCACCTCGTCGTTGTACGAGCGGTTCAGCTCCCGCGGCGAGGCCCTGTTCGCGGACAAGCTACTCTCGGCGATGCGCAAGCAGTTCGGCGGCCACGCCGAGAAGCCCGTGGCCTGACCGCGGGTCACCTGGCGAGAGTAGTTTCGCAGGCCCTGTTTCACGCAGGCGCCATCTCATGCAAGTGCTATTTCGCAAGAGATGCCTCGTCCCCCATGAGGATCACCGGCCGGCTGGCGGGCGACAGCCACGCGAGGATCGCCCTGAGATCCTCGCGTGCGACGGCAACGCAGCCGCCGGTCGGTGAGTCGTGGTCGACGTGGAGCCAGATGTCCCCACCAGCCGCCGCGCCGAGCGGACGGTTCGGGTCCGACGGAGGGTAACTCGGCGTCCGGTTGTAGTCGATCGCCACCACATGGTCGAACGCGGCCGCCACGGCATGCCCGTCCGTCTCGCGACCAGCCCGATAGTAGGACGGCCGGTACTCATACGGCATCAACGTGCCCGGGTCGGGTTGGCGCCCACCGGCGGCGGTGAGGGTGAACACGCCGATCGGGGTGGTCATATCACCTTCACGATGGCTGGACGACCAGCCGTTCATCCCGTTGCGTCCGGCACAGGCATGGCCAACCTGGTTCCAGCCGGCGTGCGCGTCAACGCGTTCCCACCGGGTGACCGTGTTCGTCGTTGCCATCTGATCAAGACCTGATACCACGATCACCTGGCGGTTCGCGTCAGCGATCCGCGCGGACATCTCGCAGCCGAGCCCAGGAATCGTCGTGTACACCATCCAGCCGTCCGTGCGGTTGTTGCGGTAACTGCCAGTTGTTGCGGTAACTGCCAGTTGTTGCGGTAACTGCCAGTTGTTGCGGTAACTGCCAACGGTCGTCCCGCCGGCACCGAGGCGCCGGTGCCGACGTGCACACCTGCCTCATGTAACGCGCCCGCGGCGCTCACCACAAGGGTTCCCCTACCAGCGCAGGTCGATGCCGGCCAGGCGTCGGTAGAAACCCTCATTGTGGCGACGGTTTCTACCGACAGCACCGGCCTGCGACCGCACCAGACAGGCCCTGACACGGGTCAGCTGAGAGTCAGGTGCTGTCCGCGACGGGAAGGTAGATCCGTGCACCGCGGGCGGCGAACTCCTCGGCCTTCTCCCGCAGGCCGGCATCGACGGCCTCGGCGGTCTCCAGCCCGTGGTCGGCGGCGTACTTGCGCACATCCTGCGTGATCTTCATGGAACAGAAGTGCGGACCGCACATCGAACAGAAGTGCGCGGACTTCGCCGGTGCCGCGGGCAGGGTCTCGTCGTGATAGGCCTCGGCGGTCTCCGGGTCGAGCGCGAGGTGGAACTGGTCGGCCCAACGGAAGTCGAAGCGGGCGTCGGACAGGGCGTCGTCCCATTCCTGCGCGCCCGGATGCCCCTTGGCAAGATCGGCCGCATGTGCGGCAATCTTGTAGGCGATCACGCCGGCCTTGACATCGTCACGGTCGGGCAGCCCCAGATGCTCCTTGGGCGTCACGTAGCAGAGCATCGCCGTGCCGTACCAGCCGATCATCGCCGCGCCGATCGCCGAGGTGATGTGGTCGTAGCCCGGCGCGATGTCGGTCGTCAGCGGCCCGAGGGTGTAGAAGGGCGCGTCGTGACAGAGCTCGCTCTGCAGGTCCATATTTTCTTTGATCTTGTGCATGGGGACGTGACCCGGGCCCTCGATCATGACCTGGACGTCGTGCTCCCACGCCACCGAGGTGAGCTCCCCCAGCGTGGCCAGCTCCGCGAGCTGGGCGGCGTCGTTGGCGTCCGCGATCGAGCCGGGGCGCAGCCCGTCCCCGAGCGAGAAGGTCACGTCGTAGGCCCGCAGGATCTCACACAGCTCGGCGAAGTGCGTGTAAAGGAAGTTCTCCTCATGATGGGCCAGGCACCACGCGGCCAGGATCGACCCACCGCGCGAGACTATGCCGGTTTTGCGCCGAGCGGTCAACGGTACGTAGCGCAGCAGCACCCCGGCGTGGACGGTCATGTAGTCCACACCCTGCTCGCACTGCTCGATCACGGTGTCCCGGTAGACCTCCCAGGACAGTTCGTCGGCCTTGCCGCCGACCTTCTCCAGCGCCTGGTAGATGGGAACGGTCCCGATCGGCACGGGCGAGTTCCGGATGATCCATTCACGTGTGGTGTGGATGTCACGCCCGGTGGAAAGGTCCATGACGGTGTCCGCGCCCCAGCGGGTCGCCCACACCATCTTGTCGACCTCCTCCTCGATGGACGAGGTCACCGCGGAGTTCCCGATGTTCGCATTGATCTTCACGAGGAGGGCGCGACCGATCGCCATCGGTTCGGACTCCGGGTGGTTGACGTTCGCCGGCAGCACCGCGCGGCCGGCGGCGATCTCCGCACGCACGGTCTCGGCGGGCAGGCCTTCCCGCAACGCCACGAACTCCATCTCCGGCGTAATCTCGCCGCGGCGGGCGTAGGCGAGCTGTGTGACAGCCCGTCCCGCCTCAGCCCGCCGCGGTGGACGCGCGCGTGGAACGCCGAGGTCGGGGAGCGTGGGTGCAGTGCCATGACGACCATTCGTACCGCCGTGAACGCCGGCACCCTGGTGGACCTCAGTGTCCCCGCGGCCGGTGATCCAGGCGTCCCGCAGCGGCGCCAGCCCCCGTCGCACATCCGTGACCTGCCCGGTGTCGGTGTACGGGCCGGATGTGTCATACAGGATCACGCTGTCGCCCGTCGACAGCACCACCTCACGCATGGGGACGCGCATGTCGTCCCTTGAGCCGACGAGGTAGGTCTTACGACTGCCCGGCAGCGAGCCGGAGGTGACCGGCGCGGGTGTACCGCCGGTCACGGTGGTGGTCACGCTTGTAGTCACGAAAGTGGATCGGTCACGAGGCAGCACCACGGCAGTGGCTCCCTACGCCGGCATTATCCGGACAGGTTCGGCGGTCGGCGGCACCCGGGATATGACCCTAGCCACCCTCTCAGCCTCCTTGGGGTGGAAGCTCCCGCGTTGACATTGGATGCGACGGTACGGCAGCCCGGACATGGTCGCCACCCCATCGGCGAAACACCAGGCCGCAACCTCGAAGAGTAACACATGGTTATCACTTGCAAACTTCACGTGAGAGGTTGACCTGGTGCGGGTAGTCACCTGAGGTCGGCGTTCGCATTGCCACCGCACCGCATCCACCCTTCCACCGGGAGCACGAATGATCCTGCTGCCCTTGCTGATGCTCTTTGTCGGGATCTTCATTTTCGGCCTCATCCACGACTGGTGTCACGACACACCGCCTCCCGGAGCCCTCAAGTCGGCCGACCACGGCCAAAAACCAGGGAAACCGCGTAAAGACAGGTGAATACGGGGTGCCGAGTACGGGGGGCCGAGCGTCCGGTTCGAAAATCCTTCGGTTCAGAACTCCTTGCGTGCGACGATCCGGAGCATGTTCGCGCGGCGCCCACCACGAAAAACCGGCCGCAGTATGAAATCCACGACAGCGGCGACTACGAGGAAGGGCGCGGCACCGACGAGCGCGCACCTGCGTCGCGCCCGCCGCCAGGCATCCGGTTCAGCGGGCAGCCAGGGAAACGTCGGGTCCGGCGCCAGCCGTTGCACCAGGAAGAACACGGCGGCGGTCAGGTCGCCGGGCTGGTGCGCCCGACCGAACTGGACCACGACCGGTCGCAGGCCGCGTTCGGCCAGTGCGTTCGTCAGGTTGTCCACGGTCGGCAGGTGCAGGTGCCGAGGGACCGACCAACCCGCCCAGAGGCGTCCGAGGAGCCGCGCCCCGAGGGACCCAACATTCACTGTCTCAAGCAGGAGATGCCCCCCGGAAACAAGCGCCTTGGCCGCCGCGTCCAGTTCCGGATACGGGTCACGGACGCCTTCCAGGTAGTGGAACATACTGATGACGTCGTACCGGCCCCCCAGCTCTCCCGCAAAGTCGACAAAACGGCCCGCAAACCCGTTATCGACCCATCTGCGACGCCAGGCCTCCGTGATGCGTCGGGGGTTGTCAAGCCCGTCGAAAATGGTGCCGGTCCAGATATCCCGGGCGACGTCACAGAAGCGTCCGGATCCTGTTCCCACATCCAGCCAGGCCCGCGGTACGGCAAAGGGTCGCACCATCTCGGCGCGTTCCCGGTACGCCCGCGCCCTCGACGCCGGATACCCGAAGAATCCGCCCGGAAGGCCCAGATAAAGACCGTTACAATCGTCCCTGGTATAGAATTCGACGCCCAGCTCGGTGAGCCGGGGATTACAGAACATGTGGCGGCAGTCGTCGCACCGGTCCAGTCGGAAACGACCGGGCTTGCGCAGCAGGAGATCCCCCGATCTCAGCCGGGTGGAAAGTTCGGGAGAGCCACACCACGGACAGGTGTCCCGGTCAGGTTCCAGCAACGCGTCCGTCCCCGCTCGCAGCCGGTCGCGGTAGGAGTCGCGACGGGCCACCGCCGCGATCCGGGCGTCCTCCTTACGCGCGTCAACGGGCAGTCCGGCGGATTTCAGCGCCTTGTTCCACACGGCCTCACGACGGCGGGTCCGGGACGAGGAGATCACCAGATCGACGCCGGCGAGAATCCGGACGATCGGACTGCGAGCGAGATCCCGCGGCTGCAGCGGAACCCGACCGGCACAGACGAAGAACGGTTGCAGCCAGAACAGGACCGTGGCCATGAGCGCCCAGCGCAGGTTGACGAACCCGCCGCACATCATCATGACATCACGGACCGTCGGTGCCAGTAGTTTCACCGGTCGGCCGCGGTACGCCCGCTTCTGCACGCGGACCCGGCCGGCCGGGTCGTCCCGGGCAGCGGTGATTCCGGGTACGACCGCGAGACTCGTAGTGGTCGTCGCATGCCTTTTCAGTCGTTCGGTGACAGCCACGAGCTCGACGGGATCGAACCCGTCACGTTGGTGGATTCCGGTCCGGCGCAACAGCTCGGCGTCAACCAGGATCGCCTGGAAGGCTCCGCGCCCGACAGCGAGCCGATCCGTCCGGTAGGTCCGCGTGTCGACCATCCGGGCGACGTCGAGGGCGCGTTCGACGGTCAGGTCGGCGGGGATAAGGTCAAGTACCTCGAGGCGCTCCCGGCTGGCGTGGTTGCTCGCGGCCCGCCGTGCCGCGCCGGTGACCCGGACATCGCGGGCGACCAGGAACTCGTGGCGTGGATCCACCGGCCGGCCGCTCGCGGGCAGCATGTCCAGGCGGCGTAACCGCCCCCGCAGCCGAATGCCGTTCACGACGATCCCGGCACACATCAGGATCGGCATCCACCACAACATCGGCTGGCATCCGCCTCCCCGGGAACTGGATCACCCGAAAGCTAGATCATTTTAGTCAGGTGGTCCGCGGCGGCCACGACACCCCCGGCCGCGGCGAAGTCCCGCCGCAGCAGTCCCGCGGCCTGCCGGTAGCACGGCTCGTCGAGCACCGCGATGATCGACTCGCGCAACGCGGGCGCGGTGACCCGCCCGAACCTGACCCGCAGGCCCGCGCCACCCCGGACGACCTGCTCGCCGATGATGGGCTGATCGTCCCGGACCGGCGCCACGACCAGCGGGACGCCGTGCGCGAGCGCCTCACACACCGTGTTGTTCCCGCCGTGCGATACCACCGCGGACAACTTCGCCATCAGCTCGACCTGCGGCACGTAGGGACGGACGAGAACATGATCCGGGACAACACCACCGGGAAGATGACCGGGAACATCACCGAGCAACCCGGGCGGCGCCACAACCACCGCCTGCAGCCGGTGGGCGAGGGGTTCGAGGGCCTCCACCGCGACACGTAGAAACCGGCCGCCGGACTCGCGGGTCACCGTGCCCAGCGAGACGAGAACGTGTTCGCGGTCCGGGTCCAGCCAGTCCCAGGGGAAGCCCGGGGCGGGCCGCCGCCAGCCGGCCGGCGCCCCGACAAAGACGTAGTGGTCGGGGAAGTCAACCGTCCGTAGCATCCGGGGCACCGAACACACCAAGGTCAGCTGATCGGAGAACCGTAGGTCACCGTCACACGCTTCGCTCTCCGGCACCCCCTGGAACCGCTGGAAGTCACGCAGAGTATCAACAACCCACTGTCCGATACCGGTGAGCACCTCGTACGGGTCGTCCAGTTCCGCGGACGTGGTCGCGAGCGTCGCCCACGGCAGACCACGGCGGCGGGCCACCAACGCCGCGCCGACCGCCTGCTGGTCCACGACGAGTACGTCCGGGGCGAACTCGTCAACCTTTGCCTCGACCTCACCGACCATCGACACGGCAAGGGGTATGAGGAAGTCCTCCCACAGGAACTTCAGGGACGCGGGTCCGCGCAGCTTCTTCGACTTCTCCTCGACGGCGGCCCGGTCTGCGTCGGAGAGCTCCCCACCGAGCGGCAGCAGGGTGAGACCGGGCGGCAACAGTGGCCCGATAACACTCGCGTGACCCGCAAGTGCGACCTCATGACCACGTTCGGCGAGTTCGCCGGCGATCCCGACCGCGGGATTGACATGCCCGGTAAGCGGCGGGACGACAAACAGGAACCGGCTCACGGGGACGTTCCGAGGTCGGCACCGTTCACCCGGCTGTCGACTTTTCCGGGGCTGTTGAGATCCGACGGCGGGATCATCCGGGTCACCCAGTCCGGGGTGGCGAACGCCCGTCCGGGCATCCGGGTGTATGGCGGGACCGGGGTGTCCCGCTGGAACAACCACCACCGCATGAGCGTACGCAGATAGTCGCTCGCCTCCCGCAACACCGCGTGCGTATGGTGCTCCAGGACTATCAACGTGCAGCGCGGGACGAGTTTCGCGAGCCCCTCGGCCTGGTCGATGATGTCGGAGTTGGCCCCGTAGATCGCGAGCACCGGTACGTCGAGCTGAGCCAGCCGCTCCGGCGAGAAGGGCTCGGTCGCGAGCATGTCGTCGGCGATCGAGGTGTCGCGCAGCAACGACTGGGCGCTGCGGGCGATCCGGGTGACGGCCCGCCCGGCGCTGTGCTCCAGCCACTGCTCGACCTCGGCGTCGGACAGCCCGACCAGGACCTGGGCGAGCGAACGGGCCATCTCCGCGCCGAGGCCCTCGATGAGGAACGGCGGCTCGATCAGGGTGAGGCTCGCGACCCGGTCGGTGAACTCCAGCCCGTAGGACAGCGCCATGGTCGCCCCGTAGCTGTTACCCACCAGATGGACCGGACGGTCGACACCGACCGCGCCGAGCATGGCGGACAGGTCCGCCATGGCGTTCGCCAGGCCGTAACCATCCGGGGTCCGTTCGCTCCTGCCATGCCCTCGCAGGTCATAGCAGATCACGTCGGCACCGGCATGCGCGAGGCTGTTCCCGAGCGAGAAATAGAAGCTTGAAATGTTGTCCATCACCATGCCGTGCACCATCACGACAAGCGGCGAATCGGGCCTCGGTCCGCCGCTGGGCGACAGCCGCTGGACGTGCAGACGGACGCCGTTCGCGAGAATCTCAGCCACCGCTACCCCCGGATAGCGGCTTCGCCGCGATCCGGGGCCCCCGAGCTCGAGGGCGGGCCACCGCAAACGGCTCGTCGATCCAGCCCCCCGGCCCACCGCTTCGTGCTGGACCGGACCCCTGCTCCCGCAATCGACGAAAGCTAAGAATCGAAACGTGTCGGCGGCTTTCGCCGCAACCCGAGGAGGTCATGATTGCGCACCCTTTGGTTCCAACAGGCAGTCGGTGATGAAGGCGACGACCTGGCCGACCTGCATGTTGATGACCTCGTCGACGCCCATGTCGGACAAGAAGCCGACGAAGTCGACCGTTTCTCCATAGCGTTCCCGCATCCGGTCGGCGAGGGTGACGAACTCGATGCTCTCCAGTTCCAGATCGGTGTTGAACGACGTCGTCATGGTGATTTCCAGGTCGACGACGTATTCCTCACCGATGACGTCACGCAACAGCGCCGCGACCTCGCCGAGGACCTGCTCCTCGGCCACGGCACGGTCAGCAGTCGACACCTCGCCGGAGGCCGTGTGCCTCTCGGAGGCCGTGTGCCTCTCGGAGGCCACCGTGTACTGGATGGTCATGTCCGCACTCCTTCATTCTCACGCACTGCCTTTTCGACCTCGGGTGAAGTCCATGCCACGACGTAGCGGTCGGCCATGCCGTGTCCGGGTCTGGTGTGGTCAGGGCTGGTATGTTCGGGGCTGGTGTGGTCGTCCTGGCGTTCCCCCACAGCGTTGATCAGATCGTGGGCGACCCACCGCACGTGTGGCTCCGGGTCCACCACACCCACCCGAAGGTAACCATTGGTAACCGCCTCGACGACGAACCGCTTCGGCTGACCCGCGAGCCCGGTTCCGTCCGCTTTGGCCACCGCCTCCTTCGCCGTCCAGAATCGGGTGAACCACAGTGCCCGCAGATCCAGGTCGGCACCTGCCAGCCCGGCGAGAAGAGCCCGCTCCGTATCGGCAAGCGCGATTGTCTCAACCCCGTCCGAGCGCCCGCTCACCCGCTCGATGTCGATACCGACAGCGCCGTCCGGGTGCACAAGCGCAACGCCGAGGAACGCCGTGTGCGCCAACGAGACCCGTGGCGGCGCCGTCGGCGGCACGCCGTCCCGGCTCGGCATCCTTTCGACCACCGGGCGTCCGGACGCCTCGTTCGACAGGCCGATCTCGATACCCCACACATCTCCGGCGCCGCTGTCCCACAGCCAGTACCGGACGGCGTCCTTCGCCGCGATCCGTCCGAGCAGCCACTGCCGTGCCGCCTTCGGATTCTTCGCGGCGAGCGCGGCCCGCTCATCGGTGTCCAGGTGGTAGCGCAGGACCAGTTCACGCGATGCGGTGTCGTGCCAGCGTTCCCGGACGAACACCCAGCCACCGTCGGTCCGTTCGGCGATGGTGTTACGCGCCGGCCGCAACGACAGCGACCACATAACGTCATCGTTGGAGAACCGGCGGTCGGTCCAGCCCTCGATGCGTGCCCACACCGTGCCGTCCGCGGCCCGCACCTCCAGATCGGCGGTGACGTTCTTGTCCTGCACGTCACGCACCCACACCGTGCAGGACAACCGTTCTCCCACCGCCGGGTGCGGGCCGAAGAACCGCACCGTGCGTAATGCCGACGGCAGCAGCAGCCAGTCGGTGCGCAGGTAGTCCCTGGGCCAGTAGCCGAACAGCTGGCCGGCGGTGTCGAGCAGCGCGCCAGGCGCCTCGGTGACGACAAGCTCACCGTGGACGCCCTTCGGTGAGATCGGCCCGACCGTCGCCAACCCCTGGTAGCCGGGCCCGTGGAACAACCGCCCAGCCCGGTAGATCGACTGCCCGTCGACCACCTCGGATCGTGGGTCGGGCAGGGGCTCACGGGACGGTGCCGGTGGCTGCGGGTAACCGTCTGCGAGGACGACCGTGCCGCGGGCGTACCCCTCGATGCTCACCCGCACGGCATCCGGCCCGGCAGCGGTCACGGTGATGCTCACCTCGACCGCCGGTTCGATCGTGAGCCAGCGAAGTGCCCGGACATCGGTCAGGCCGACGACGACCCGGCCGGGAGCAAAGGCCCGCGCCTCGGCAATCATCATTTCGAGCAGGGTGGTCATCGGGACCACCGGGAACCGGTCGGCCAGGTGTGGCCAGCCCGGCGGCTGACCATAGAAGCAGTGATCGATGATGTACGGCATCGTCCCGATCGACAGTGTGCGCCGGACGGTCCGCGCGGCCGGGGGCGACGAAGTCGGTGACAGCGTCGGGGATGCCGCGGGCGTCCTGGCCACCACCCACTGCGCGCGGACGGCCGAGAGCATCTCGTTCGTCTCCGCCACGAGTGCGGTGAACTCCGCGAGCACGGGGTGATCCGTCAGATGGTCCGTCAGATGATCCGTCCGGTGGGCAGCCGGCTCGGCGAGATCCGGTGGTACGAGATCCGGTGACAGCAACGAGGCGGCCCGGTCCCCGAGGCGGATCAGGGGTGCGCCCAGGTTGAGCAGCATCGGCCTGCCTCGCCTCGTCCGCGCGGGGACCGGAACGGGAAGCACCGCCGCGATAGGACGTTGCGCACAAGGCAACCGGTCCATTCGGACCGCCACCCCTTCGACCCAGAGCGCCGCCGCCGCGCGACGCAACTGGTCGAGGCCCGAACGTTTCGGGGTGTTCGTGACGACTGTCAGGTGGTCTTTTCCCGGGAGGGTGTCCGCCACGAAACCGGCGACACTACCCGTGCCCACCTGGACGAAGACACGCACACCTGCGGCATACAGCCGCTCGGTGAGCGCCCGGAAGCGGACCGGTTCCAACAGGTGGCGGATGATCAGCGCGCGGACGGCTTCATGATCGTCAGGGTAGGGGGCGGCGGTCGTCGCCGACCACACCGGGGCGGTCGGTGGATGAAGCGGGGTGGCGGCCACATCCAGGCGGACCGAGGCAAGGAACGGTTCGAGGAACGGGGAGTGGAAGCCCGAGCGGAACGGCAGCAGCTGACTCAGCACGCCCCGTCGCCGCAGACGTTCCAGAGCGGTCCTGACGCTGCCCTCCTCGCCGCAGACGATCGACTGGTGCGGGCAGTTGTCATGCGAAATCACGATGTCGGGCAGACCCTCGATCGCGGCGGCGGCATCGTCCGCACCGCATCCGAGCGCGCCGAAGACCACCCCGGGCACTTCAAGGGCGCCCGGTTCGAACGAGTTGCTGAACATGTCCGCGTGGTCATCACTGATCAACCCGGCAGAGATCATGGCGTTCCACTCGCCGATGCTGTGCCCGCCGAGGACATCCGGCACAATCCGCATCCGGCGCAGCGCCGCATCAAGGATGCGTCCCACCTCGACGCTGGCGAGCCCGTGCTCGCCGAGCGCCTCGGTGCCCCGGGCCGTCAGCCGTGGCAGGGCGAAATGCGCGCTGACGTCGTCAACCCGGGGTTGAAACCTGTCCTCCAGCCCGCAGAACAAGAACGCGAGCCTGCCCGGCCCGGTGGTGCCGTCCGGCCTTGTGACCGTGTTCGCGCCCAGCAGCGGTGACGGGGTGAACCACAGGTCGTTGCGGCCGTGCCAGGGCGTGCCGCGTTCGACGACGGTCCGGGCCAGCGCAAGCCGGCGCGCGGTCGGCGCGACGATCGCAAGTCTGGCGGGCCCGCCGGTGGGGGGGAGGAACGCGTCGTCACGGACGAGCAGCTCCTCGTCCGACGCGGCGAGCACCCGGGCGATGTCCGACACGTCCGCCCCGGCCACCAGCAGCACCCGCTCGGCCCCCGGATCCGGTTTGACCCCCGGATCCGGTTCGATCACCACAGCCGGCGCGGGCACCGGCGCGGACCCGGGTACCGGAAAGGCGAGGGATGGCCCGTTCGACGGCCGCGGTGCCTCCTCGACGATCACATGCGCGTTGATCCCGCCGAAGCCGAACGCGTTGACGCCGGCCCGCCGCGGCCCATCGCCGTCGGTGTCCCAGGCGGTGGCCTCCCGGACCGGTTCGAAACGGGTGCCCTCGAACGCCGGATGCGGCTGCTCACAGTGCAGCGTCGGCGGCAAGGTCCGGTGATGCAGCGCCAACACGGCCTTGATGAGTCCGGCGACGCCGGCCGCGGGCATGGCATGCCCGATCATGGACTTCACGGAACCGATGCCGATCCGCCGGGAGCCGCCACCGGGACCGCCACCGGGACCGCCACCGGGACCGAAAACGCTACGCAGCGTAGCCAATTCGGCCGCGTCCCCTGCCGGGGTGGCGGTCCCGTGGGCTTCGAGGAGACCGAGCGAGCCGGGGGCCGTCGGGTCGAGCCCCGCATCCTCCCAGGCCCGCCCGACGGCCAGCGCCTGCCCTTCGGGTGCCGGCGCCATCAGCGTGGACGCCCGCCCGTCGCTGGCCGTACCGCACCCACGGATCACCGCGTAGATCCGGTCACCGGCACGTTCGGCGTCCGCCAGCCGTTTGAGGACGACCATGCCGACGCCCTCGCCGATGAGGATGCCATCGGCCCGCCGGTCGAACGGGCGGATCCGCTCGCTCGGCGACAGTGCCCGAAGCAGTGAGAACACGCTCCAGAACGTCACCTCCTGCACCAGGTGCACGCCCCCTACGATCATGGCGTCCGCCCTGCCGGCCGTCAGGTCCCGTACCGCGGTCTCGACCGCGATCAGGGACGACGCGCAGGCCGCGTCGAGCGTGTACGCGGGGCCACGCAGATCCAGCCGGTTGGCGATGCGGGACGCGGCCAGGTTCGGCACCAGCCCGATCGCAGCCTCGGGACGGTCCGGACCGAGCGTTTCGGTGAACGCGGCCCGCACCCGGGCGAGTTGCTCCGCCGTCAGCGTGGGGACAAGCTCGGACAGCGTCGTGACGAGCTGGGTGGAGACCTTGACCCGCTGGTCCAGCCGGGCCACCCCGGAGGCGAGGTAACCGCCACGGCCCAGCACCACCCCGGTCCGACCGCGGTCACCGAGCACACCTTCGCCGCCTGCGTCCGCGATGGCCTCGGCCGCCACCCGCAACGCCATGAGCTGGTCGGGTTCAGCCCAGTCCACGGCCAACGGCATAATCCCGAACTCGATGGGGTCGAAGGTCGCGAGTTCCTCGATGAACCCGCCGCGCCGGCAATAGATCCGGTCGCTCCCCACCACGGGTTCCTCACCGCGGCCGGGTGCAGGGTCGGGATGGAAGAACTCCGGATCCCACCGCCGCGGTGACACCTCGCGGACGGCGTCCACACCCGTGACGATGTTGTTCCAGTAGGTGTCGAGATCACCCGCGCCGGGGAAGACGGCCGCCATCCCGACGACCGCGACCGCCGGATGCCCGCCCGACACCGTCCGGCTAGACCCCGGCATCGGCAACCCCCGCGTCGGCAACCCCGGCATCGGCAACCCCCGCGTCGAACGCCTCCGGCAGGCCGCACATGTAGACGACCTGCCCGGCGCCGGGCGCGTCGGCGGCCAGCTCACGCAGGACGGCGGCGACCCCGGCGTCCGGATCGATCAGTCCGATGCCCCGGCGGGCGTACTCACGTTCCAGCTCGGCCGAAACCATGCCGCCACCGCCACCGCTGCCACCCGGACCGGACGAGGCCCAGGGGCCCCAGTCGAGCGCCACGACACGACCACGGAAACGCCGTCCCCAGGCGTGGGCGCAGGTGTCAAGAGCGTCGTTGGCCGCCGCATAGTCGACCTGACCCCGGTTCCCGAACACTCCGGACACGCTGCCGAAGAGCACCAGGAAACCGACATCGGGCCGCAGCGCGCCGGCAAGCGTCCGGGCGCCGTCGACCTTGGTCGCGAACACCCGCTCGAACGACTCCGGTGTCTTGTCCGGCAGCAGCTTGTCCTCGAGGACGCCGGCACCGTGCACGACCCCGTCGAGGCGACCGTGATCGGCATACACGGCCGCGACGACCCCCCGCAGCGCGTCCGCGTCCCGCACGTCGACGGCGTGGTAGCGGACATAGGAGGCGGTCCCGGTCAGAGCGGCGATCGTGGCCCGCACCTCCCGTTCGGCCAGCACCCGGCGGACCCGGGCCTCGATCTCGGCGGGTTTGCGCACACCGGCGTCGATGAGGGCTCTGCGCAGCTGCGGCGCGTCCACGGCCGTGGCCGTCGCCGGATCCTCAGATGCCACCGGCAGCGCAGTGCGTCCGACCAGTTCGATCCCGCAGCCGGTGGCACGGGCCAGCGCCAGCGCCAGCCTGGCGGTGATTCCCCGCGCACCGCCGGTCAGCAGGACGACGGAGTCCCGACCGAGCGCGGGCACGCCCACGCCGACCGGGGAGAGCTCCGCGGGTACGACCCGCAAGGTCGAACGGATGCCACGATGGTAACCGACCACTCGCGGAGCGTCCTGGGTGAGGAACTCGGTGAGCAGGTACTCGGCGAGCCGGGTCGGCGCCTCCTTGGGGTCGACGTCCACCGCGCGGACCAGCACGTCCGGCGCCTCCCGGGCAAGGGTGCGTACCAGCCCGGCCATCCCCACGCTCGGCCCGGGCTCGTCGGCCGCGGCCCGGCCGAAACTGCCACCGCAGCCGGTGGCTATGACGAGGCGACGGGTACCGCCGAGCACCGCCGCCCTGATCGGGCCGAACGCGGCGGGCAGGGCAGGTGGCGCGTCCCGGTCCACCGGCGACACCCACACGACGCCGTCCGCTCCGGCGCCGGCGGCAAACTGGTCGGCGAGGACGGCGTCAGCGGCGGAGAACATCCGCACAGCCGCGCCGTACTGTTCCAGCAACGTCGTCAGTGCCAGCCCGATGCCCAGGCCGCCTTCGACGACGGCGAAGCGGGCTCCGGCCAGCGGCCCTGCCTCGGCCGCGGTTCCCGCAGCGTCGAGCAGGTCCGCGAGTGGAGGCTGCGACGGCAGCGGGGTGACCTCGACGACGAACCGCCGTGGCTGTCCCGAGAACGTGGTGTGGCGGTCGCCCGGCGCAGCCGGGTCCGGGTCGGCATTGGTCTCGGTGTCGGGCCGGGTGACGATCCAGTCGACGATCCCGCGGACGGTCCGGATCTGCGCCAGCTCCTCCACAACCGTGTCGGCCGGCTCCCCCCGAGACGCGCCTGCGCCCGTCAGGCCCACCCGCTCCGCCAGCGCGGCGAGGATCTCCGTCCGCTTGATCGAGTCGATGCTCAGATCAGCCTCAAGATCTAGATCGGGCTCGAGCATCTCCGCCGGATAACCCGTCGCAGCCCCGATCACCTCGACCACCGCGCCCAGCACCGTCTCCGGGTCCAGCACCGTCTCCCGGTCCAGCACCGTCTCCGGGTCCAGCACCGTCTCCGGGTCCAGGGACATCGGCACCACTGACGGCCCGGCCGTCGCCGCGTCGGTCACGGCGGCCGGCACCGGTAGGGCGGATACCGGCGCCGGCACTGCCTGGACGGGAATCACGGGCACACTCGGCGGCGGTGTACCCAGGTAGGCGAGCACCACATCACGTTGCGCAGCGACGATCTCCCGGGTGGCACGCAGGAACTCCAGCACGGTCGCATCCGCAGCCGGGTCAGTACCGGATGTCTGGACATGTCCGGCCGGCGCGAGGGGTTGGGCTGCCGCCGGTACGAGGGGTTGTGCTGCCGTCGGCGCGAGGGGTTCGGTTACCGCCGGTGCAGGCGGTTGGGCTGCCGCCAGGCGGGTCGGTTCGTCCGCGGGCGTGAGCCCGCCGGGCAGGTGCCGGCCGTCGGACGTGCGCACCAGGTGGCCGTCGACCAGCCAACCGGGCCGGGGCGGGCAGTTCGCGGCCGAGACGGTTCTCGCGTCCCGCCCAGCGAACAGCGGCGCGACGTCAACGGTGACACCGGACGCCGCGAGCTCGGCAAGGGCGAGCAGCAGCCGGCGGAGTCCGTGTTCACCCGGGACGTCCGTGGCGACGGCCGTGTGCGGTCGGCCTGCGAGGATCCGGTCGGTCAACCCGGTGAGCACCCGTCCCGGACCGACCTCCACGAAGATCCGCACCCCGGCCGCATACATGGCCTCGATCTGGGCGGTGAACCGGACGGGACGGGCGACCTGGCCCGCAAGGGTGCGGCGCACCTGCTCGGAGCCGTCCTCGTACGGGCCGGCCGTGGCGTTCGACCAGACCGGGACGGTCGGCCTGCCAATGGCGACCTTGTCCAGATCGGCGGCGAACATCTCCGCGGCCGCCGCGACCACCGGGCTGTGGAAGGCGCACGCCACCGGGATCCGCTTCGCGGACATACCGTCGGCTGCGAGCCGCCCGACCGCGGTCTCGACCGCGACGGTCGGACCGGAGATCACGGTCTGCTTCGGCCCGTTCTCATTGGCGATCACCACGTCGGCCAGGTCCGCCCCACCCGCGGCGAGAACCGCGCGCACCCGCTCGGCCGGAGCGGTCACGGCCGCCATCGTCCCCGGGTCGGCCGTGTCGGAGAAGCCGCCGGCCGCGCCGAGGATCGCGGCGGCCCGCGCCTCGCTGAGCGGCAGCAGGTCGGCGACGTCGATCGCACCGGCCGCGCACAGGGCGACCAGTTCGCCGTAGCTGTGTCCGCCGACGTGGTCGGGCCGGACACCAAGCCCCGTGAGGATCTCGTTCATGGCAAGCCCGGCGATGCCGAGCGTCGGCTGCGCGGCGCGGGTATCAGTGATCGCTGCCTGCTGGGCGGCGGTGTCCTCCCGGCTGAACGCGGCCGGCGGGAACATCAGCTTCGCCCACTTCTCCCCGCGTTCAAGGAGGTGACGCAGGCGGGGGAAGGCCACGAACACGTCCGCGAGCATCCCGGGCCGCTGGCTGCCCTGGCCCGGGAAGAGGAACGCGACCTTGCCTTCGAGGGCCGGGCCGTCGGATGCCGGGCCGTCCGGACGAGCGACGAAGATCCCCGCCTTTGTGTCGGGCTCGAACGTCCGGGCACGGCGCACCAGGTCGGGGAGATCGTCCAGGGTGGCCGCGACGAACGCCACCTGTACGGCCCCACCGCCGTCGCGTTCCGCCGACACCGTCGCGGCCAGGTCACGCAGCCTCCACGGACGTCCGGCACCGTCGTTGACCCGGATCAGTTCGGTAAGTCTGTCCAGGGTGCGCGCGGCGGCGGCCCGGTCACCGCCGTGTACGACGAAGAGCTCCGCCGGCCAGGATTTCAACCCGTGTGCGGGCTCGGGACCACCGTCGTAGGCGGACATCACCACGTGGAAGTTCGTCCCGCCGAACCCGAAGGCCGACACTCCGGCATGTCGCTGCGACGGGGGCGCCGCCCACGGACGGGCTGCCGTGTCGAAGAAGAACGGGCTGGTCCCTGCGTCCCAGTAGGGGTTCGGCCGGGTGAGGTTCGCCGTGGGCGGGCGCACACCGGTCTCCAGCGCCTTCACCGCCTTGATCATGCCGGCCAGCCCGGCGGCGCACTTGGTGTGACCGATCTGGGACTTCACCGAACCCACCGCGCAGCCCCCCGGTGCGGCGCCCCGGTCGGTGAAGAGCTCAGTGAGGCTCGCGAGCTCCGTGCGGTCACCGACGACCGTGCCGGTCGCATGCGCCTCGACCAGACCCACATCGCCCGGGGAGATCCCGGCTCGTGCGTAGGCCCGTTCCATCGCCAGCACCTGGCCGGCCTTGCGCGGGGCGGTCATGCCGAGCGCCCGGCCGTCACTCGAGCCTGCCACCGCCCGGATGACCGCGTGGATGCGGTCGCCGTCGCGTTCGGCGTCGACGAGTCGTTTCAGCACGACAACGGCCACGCCTTCCCCGAGGCTGATGCCGTCGGCGGCGGAGTCGAAACTGCGGGACCGACCAGTCTGCGACAGCGCGTGAACAGACGAGAACAGCAGGAAGTCGTGGATGCTGTTGTGCGTGTCCACCCCGCCGCAGAGCACCAGGTCGGACGTGCCGGCCACCAGCTCCTTGCAGGCGGTGTCGAGGGCGGCCAGCGACGACGCGCACGCCGCGTCCACCGTGAAGTTGACCCCGCCGAGATCGAGGCGGTTGGCGATCCGGCCGGCGATGACGTTGGCGAGCAGGCCCGGGAAGGAGTCCTCGTCCAGCGTGGGCAGGCGTTCGTCGACCTCGGGCGGAAGTGCGCCGAACAAACTCGGGTACGTGGAACGGAAGCCGTAGGCGGAGGCGAGATCCGCCCCGGACTCGGCACCGAACACCACCGACGTGCGCGACCGGTCGAACGGACGGTCGTCGTACCCGGCGTCGCGCAGCGCACGGGCGGTCACCTCCAGGGCCAGCAGCTGCCCGGGTTCGATGCTGCTCAACGACTTCGGTGGGATGCCGAAACGCAGCGCGTCGAACGGGACCGGGGAAAGGAAACCACCCCACTTGGACGGCACCCCCCGGCCGGCGCGTCCGGAGGATTCGATGCGTCGGGGGCCTGTCGCCGACTCGTAGTAGAGATCCGGGTCCCAGCGGCTGCGGGGCACCTCGGTGACCGCGTCCACACCTCCGACGATGTTGGCCCAGTACTCGTCGGCGTCGGCGGCTCCGGGGAACACGCAGGCCATCCCGACGATGGCCACGTCCAACGGTCGGGCGCGCTCCTGGTCGCGCTCCCGGACGGTCGTGCCAACCGGAGCGGCATCGATGCCGCAGGCGGCGGCGCGGGCTGCCAGAGCGCGGGTCGCGCCCTCGGTGACCTGGGCGTGCAGGGCCTCCACTGTGGTCCGCCCGGCCCGCAACGCCGCAACCTGGCCGATCATGAACATGCCCTCGCGGCGCTGGGAGTCCTCGTCGACGGCGATCAGCCGCCCGCTGTCGCGGCGCAGCCCCTTGCTCGCGATCCGCAGCCGGCCGAGGTTGAGACGTTCCAGTTCCTCCCACGTCTCGGCCCGAGTGCGTCCCCGGGCGAGCAGGTCGTTGCGGTGTTCGGCGAAGGTACGGACGAACTCCGACTCGATGCAGCGGGTCGCGTGCCCCGGCGAGGTCTCCAGCAGCACGGTGCCCGCGCAGTCCACCGCCGCCTGCTGGAAACCGGGCAGGATCGCGCCGGAGGCGACCGCTTCGGCGGTGAACAGGTACGCGGTGCCCATCAGCACCCCGACCCGGGCTCCGCGGTCGGCCAGCGGCGCCGCGGCTGCCGCGACCATTGCCGCGGACCGCTCGTCGTGCACGCCGCCCGCGAACAGCAGGTGCAGCCCGGTGAAGAACGCGGTGCCGGCCGCCTGCCCACTCTCGGCGGACATCCGCTCGCCATAGGCCAGCAGCCCGGCGATCTGTGCCTCCCACAGCGGGAAACTCGCCCGCGGTCCCACGTGGCCGCCGCACTCACGTCCCTCGAAGGCGAACTTGCGGGCACCGTCGGCGAGGAACCGGCCGAGCAGGCCCGGTGAGGGCACATGCAGGAAGGTGTCGATGCCGGCCGCCTCCAGCGGCGCCGCCTGGGACGGACGCCCACCGGCGATCAGCGCGCAGGGCGGGCGGATGTCGTGGACGGCCTCAAGCTGCGCGGCCCGGACCTCCGGCGGGGCGAAGCCGAGGATCCCGACTCCCCAGGGGGCGCCCGCGAGCAGAGCCTGCGTCTGCTCCAGCAGGACCCGGACCTCGTCCCCGCTCATCAGGGCCAGCGCGAGGAACGGCAGACCGCCCCCGTCGGCCACCGCCCTGGCGAACTCGGCCCGGTCGCTGACCCTGGTCATGGGTCCCTGCGCTAACGGGTAACGCAGGCCCCGGTCGGCGGCGAAGGGCGCGCCCGGAGCAAGCGGGGCAACCCGCACGGCAGCCGCGAGATGACCGTTGACCGCGTCACGGACCGCTCCCACGACCCCGCCGGCGGTAACATGACGATCAGCCAGCGGTGCGGCAAGGGCACCGTCCTGACCGATCGGCAGGAACTGGCTGTGCAGGTCACGGGAGCCGAGCCGGGCCGAGACATAACCGGCCTGCGTTTGCTGGCCGTCCAGTCGGGCAACCGGCAGGTCGGGTCGGACGTACACCCGGTGGCCGGCGATGACCGTGGTCTCGCTGCCGTCCATGGCCCGGATGGCCGCGGCGACCGCGGTCGGCGGTTCCGTCTCCCGGACGAGTGCGAGCTGGACGTCCAGCACGACCCCGACGGCCCCGCCGGCGACCGCGGCAGCGGCAGTGTGCGGGCCGATACCGCCGGCGGCCCACACCGGCCGGTCCAGGTCGTCGGCCGCGAGCAGGTGCTGGAGCAGGGTGAACGTTGTCAGGTCGCCCACCCGGCCACCCGACTCGTGCCCTCGGGCGATCAGGCCGTCGGCGCCGGCCGCGATCGCGGCCCGGGCTTCGGCAACCGAGATGACCTCCACGAGGACGCGGCGGCGACCATCCACTGACGCGCCGGTGGACGCGCCGGTGGACGGGGAGGCGACCGCCCACCGTTCCAGGTCCGGTCCGGTCACGGCCGGTCCGGTCGCGAGGATGACGGTGTCCACCTCGGGTGGCAGCTCCACGGGTCCGGTCACGCAGCCGGCAGGCACCCGGACCCCGAACGGGCCGCGGGACCAGCGCGCCGTGTCCGTGAGCGCCGCGCGCGCAGCCGCGGCGTCACGTCCCAGGTCGAGGACGCCGAGCCCACCCGCCCGGGTCACCGCGGCGACCAACCCCGCGTCCGGCTCGGTGAAGGGAGTGACCGCGACGACAAGATCCCGGAGGTTGCGGGGCGTACTGATGCTCATGGGTTGTCCCTCCTGACCCTGCACCGCCGCATCCGGCGGCGCGCTGCGGGCGGAACACTGGCGGTTGGGAGCGGAAGGTCATAGCGCGTTCTCGCCATGCCGCCCGCCGGCTTGGGCCGTGTGGTGGAAAGCCGGCCGGGGCGGCCACCTCGCGGGTAACAACCAAATCGTGATCGCGTGATCAATGGTGTATATCATCCTCCGAATTGCACAGGAGGCGGAACGTCTCGAGCATGGTGGCGAGAGTGGACCTTCGGCTGACATCACTGCGGCCTCGTCGGCCGTACCGGGCATGGAAGTCGCAACACGATATCGGCAAGCTGACACCATGAAAAACAACAAAAAGCCACCACATCCACAACGGACCTGCGTTCTCGCCCGACGAAATTCAAGGTCGACATTCTTGGCCCACCCGAGACCTTGACCCGCCGGCAGCATCCGACATCCGTTTATCCCGCGATCGCCAATTGCGGCGGGCACGCACAGGGACAGGTTCGCTATCCGCTTTCCGAACGGTCGTGCGGGTGAGTCGTGTCACCATTAACGAACGCATCCGCGGAACACGTCCTAATCACGACCATGACACACGTTCGACCTACCAGGCTTTCCCGGCCGGTTACCCCACCGAAAAATCCGCGCGGTAATCAGCATGCGAACATACTGCCGGCATACTTACCCCGACGTCGTCGGGCCGTCCGCGGCGCCATCACCGTACCCCTGCGGCGTCGACGGACCCCTGCGGCGTCGACGGACCCCAGCGGCGTCGACGGACCCCAGACGGATCAGACCCGGACATGCAGATCACGGCTCTCGACGATCGCCCCGTCCGACACGACCAGCTGGTCGAACGAGCCTTCGGTCTCGGCGATCCAGACGGCTCCGCCGAGCGTGAGGGGGTCCAGGTTGTGCTGCTGCGCGGACCGGAAACGACGGTGGCGGACGAGCACGACCCGCAGCGGCCCACGCCCGCCGAGCAGCGATCCCCACGCGACGGTGAACGGCACGGTCTGGCGCCGGCCGTCCACTGTCGCGGTGCCCTCGCGCCAGCCGAGGATCGGCGTCCGCTCGAGCGGCTGATCGACGGCCTTGCCGGGAACGTCCGCGGACCTCAGCCGCCAGTGGAGAAGCCCGACCGGCGAGCTCACCAGTTCGACTTCAACGCCGGACAACGGCAGCTCCATCCGATCAAGAACCTGTTCCATCGCGTTACCTCCGCGCCACGTCCCCCGGGACCCGACGAGGCCGCCGGTCCCCCGCGTCGCCGACGACATCGCTCATCCCGCGATCGGATGCTGTCATCCGGCGCCGCGAGGAGTCAGGATTCACTTCGGACCACATGTAGCGCATCATCCACGATGGGTGAGTGAGTGCGGACGAGACGTAACGGGATGCGGACGGGACGTAACGGGATATCGCGTCAGTCGGCATCCGCGTCCGCGACAACTACCGTCATGCTGTATCGGAGGCCCGTCCGGTCATGGCGGACAGAACGGCGATGACCACAGACGGACGGGCCGCACGCCTGGCCACACTCCCAGTCGACCGAAGAGTGGGCGATCATGATTTCGTTCGCGTGCTCGGAGGCCTCGGGGAGCCCAGCCGGCCAGCGGAGGCGGTGGGAAGGGGTGAGGAACGGTGACGATCGGAAGCTCGCTCTTCCTGATCGTGGTCGGCGCCATCCTTCGATTTGCGGTCACGTGGAACATCGCCGGGCTCAGCATCCCGACAGTCGGGCTGATCCTCATGGCGGCCGGAGCCGTCGGCATGGCCATCGGGCTGGTCTGGATGTTCCAGCCGCGAGGTCGGTCGCACCGCCGAACCCTCGGCGACGCCGACCACCACCTGCCCTACGGGGCTCCCTATGACACCCGCGCCTACGACACACGCTCATACGGTCCGACATCGCCCGACGATCATGGATATGACAGCCGAACCTACGACAGCGGCACCTTCGGCGGTTCACCTGCGGAACCGATCCCGCCGTATGACGATCGATGACGGAAGGCGCGCAAGTACTCACAACAGGTGCAGTGCCCGGGCGCGCTGCACGGCGTCACGGCGGCGGGCCACGCCCAGCTTGCGGTAGATGCTCTTCAAGTGGGTCTTGACCGTGTTCACCGAGACGAACATTTCCTTGGCGATCTCCGCTGTGGTGAGCATGGTCGGCAGGTAGCTGAGGACCGCCTGTTCCCGGCCGCTCAGCGGTTCGACCGCGACCGCCAGCAACTCCGGCGACGCCCCCGGCTGCCCGGACACGATGGCCTCCAGCGGAGGATTCCCGACCGTGCCCGCCAGCGGCTGCGACGGAGTGGTCACGCTCGTGGTGTGGGCATGGCCGTCCACCGCCGGTGTCGGGCGGCGAACACCCGTGCCGGCCGGTGCCGCCAAGGACGGTGCCGCCAAGGACGGTTCGACCGGCCGCGGGCCGCAGGCGGCGATCGCGACCGCCGCCTGCGCGGACCGTGGTCGGACCACCGCCGCCCGGCCCAGCAGCCGGCCCACCAGCTCCGGGTGAGCGGCCCGCAGGCCCGGATGCGCCCGCAGCAGGGCCGTGACCTCCTCCCCCGCGTCCACGAAGGGGCGCACGACGCCTTCCTCCTCAGCCAGCGCCAGGGCTCGGGCCAGCGACGCGGTCGCGCGCGCCACGTCCCCGCCGCGGCCCGCGGCCACCGCGTCCAGTACGCATGCCGCGGTGATGCTGCCGATCCCGAAGCCGGTGTCGGCTCGCAGCAGCGGAGCCAGCATCGCCACCGCGGCGGGTGGGTCGGCGCGGGCCAGATGAACGCGGGCCAGGGCGAGTACCTCGGCCGGGTCGGGGCGGTGTTCGGTGATTCCGCGCCGCAACACGGCCAGCGCCGCGTCAGGGTTGCCCGCCGCGACCAGCAACTCACCCTCGACCGCCAGCCGGGCCCGCACACAGATGTCGGGCATCCGACCCGGCTGATGAGCGCCCACCAGACGCCGGGCCGTCCGGACATCTCCCTCGCAGGCCAGCAGGATGGCGTTGAACAGGACGAGGAGCTCCGCGGTCACCGGTTGTGGCCACAGCCCGCAGTATCGCCCCGCTTCCCGGGAATGACGGTGAGCCTCCGCAAGATCATCATTCTGGTAGGCGACAAGGGCCATCGCAAGGTGCGCATCAGCAAGGCCGGTGGCTGCCGCCATGGGCCGGTGCTGGTCGCGGACCATCGCAGCCGACCAGCGCCGGTCGGCATCCAGCGCCTCACCGGCCCACGCCATGGCAAGGCGGAGCCTGCCACGCCAGGCATGCAGCACAGCGAGCCCGCCAAGGCAGGACAGCTCACACTCGCGCGCCCCCACCTCGCGTGCCGGCCGCAACGCCGCCCGCAACGCCTCGGACGCGCTGTCCAGCCGCCCCCGCCACAGCTCGGCACGTCCACGGATGGCAAGAGCGTGAGCCCGCACCGCGGGAAGACCGTCGGCCGGACCGGTGGTGCGCTGACCGGTGGTGCGCTGACCGGCTGCCGCCTGCCAACCGGTGTCAGCCGGGTGGTTGCCGGAACGCAGCAGCTTGCGTGCGCAGTTGAGCATCTCCTCGGGGTCCGCCTGCAACTCGGCACGACGCGCTTCGACGACGTCGAGGGCGGTCGTCACGGGACGCCTGCGGTTCACGGACAGATCGGACACCCGAGCCCGCGCAGCGTCCAGATGACGACCCGCAGCATCGGCCTCACCGGCACGGACACGACCTGCGGCGACCACGAGCGCGCACTCCGTCGACTGGTCGGCGGCTGCTGGCGGAAAGGCGTCCACCAGCGCACCGACACGCCCGTCACATTCCAGGTCACCCGATCCTGTGATCACACCAAGCCCGCCCTCGATGAGCAGGCACGCGGCGTAGCGCCAGTCCCCGGCCTGGCATGCGTGCCGGACGGCCGCCGAGACATCCCGGTGTTCGGCAAACCACAGGGCGGCCCGCAGGTGCAGCTCCGGCTCGTCCTCCCGGGCCTCCTGCACGAGATCGGCGTGCAGAGCGTCGGCAAGCAGCCGGTGGAACCGGTACCAGGTTTCGCCGTCGTCGACACCGATCACGAACGAGTTGGTTCGGGCAAGATCTGCCAGCAGAGTCCGGCCGTCCACCACCGGGGCGGGGGCGCTCTGGTCGCCATCGGTGGATCCGGCCGCCGGTGCGACCGCCGCGGCCATCCCGCCGGGTTCGGCGGCAACCGTGTCGAGCAGGGACCCGGTCAGCCGATCGAGCACACTCGCGCGCAGCAGCAGTCGCCGGACCACCGACGGTTGCTGCCCGAGCACCTCTTCACGGAGGTACTCGGCGACGCCGCGCGCGGCGAGATCGTGGTGGACGCTGCGACCATCCGGGGATGTCTGTGCGGCCGACAGCCGCAGGCCTGCGGCCCAGCCCTCGGTTCGCTCCAGCAACCGGTCCCGACCATCCACCGGAAGATCCACACCGTGTGCTTCGAACAGTTCGGACGTCTCCCCCGCGGTGAACGCCAGGTCATCTGGGCCGATCTCCACCAGCCGTCCGTCGAGGCGGAGCCGATGCAGGGCAAGAACCGGATAGCGCGCGGACAGCACCAGCCGCACCGCGGGGCCGCCGCAGGTGGCAAGCAACTCCAGCCCGGCGACCGCGATCGGATCCGTGATCAGATGCACGTCATCGATGACCAGTACGACCGGTGTGGGCAGCTCGGCGAGGACGTTCGCCAGGTTGCGCCAGAACCGCACAGGCCCGCCGTCCAGCGTGGGTGGGGGAACCCGGGCAGGAGCGACGCCGGCCGGCAGTGCACCGCTGCGTTCCAGCGCTTGCAGCAGGTGTGCCCACAAGTCGGCGGTTGCGTCACCGTCCACGGTCAGCCAGGCGACCGGCCCGGGTGCGCGGCCCGCGGCAACCCACGACGCCGCGAGCACGGTCTTGCCGGATCCCGGCGCACCATTGATCGTTGTGGTACCACCACTGACACCTCGGTTGACCGCGTCCCACAGCCGGGTCC
>NZ_CAKKTK010000070.1:0-24080 GCF_920656135.1 Frankia sp. Cppng1_Ct_nod
GGCCATGACGGTCACCCCACCGGCCAGCGCCAGGCTGCATTCGTCGGCGCGGAGTGCCTGGGCGGCCAGATGGACGGCTACCAGGGACGAGGAACACGCGGTGTCGACGGTTATCGCCGGTCCTTCCAGACCGAGAGTGTAGGCGACGCGGCCGGAGGCGACACTTGTGGTGCTGCCGGTCAGGACATAACCTTCAACGTCCCGGGTCACCTTCCGCTCGAGGGCGGGGGCGTATTCCTGGGCGATGACTCCGGCGAAAACACCGGTGTTGCTGCCGCGCAGCTCCGCCGGGTTGATGCCGGCATGTTCGAACGCCTCCCATGCCGTTTCCAGCAGCAGCCGTTGCTGTGGATCGGTGGCGAGCGCTTCGCGCGGGGACATCCCGAAGAAGGCGGCGTCGAATTCGGCCGCGTCGTGGAGGAAACCACCCCCACGCACATAGAAAGCGCCGATCCGCTCGGGGTCGGGGTGATAGAGGCGATCGACATCCCAGCCGCGGTCGGCGGGCAGGCCGCTGACGACGTCACGTCCTTCGATCACCAGTTGCCACAGATCCTCACCGGACCGCGCGCCGCCCGGGAACCGGCCGCCCATACCGATTATCGCGATGGGTTCCCGCGCGGCTGATTCCACGTCGTGCAGACGTTGCCTGATGGCACGCAGATCAGCTGTCGCCCGCCGGAGGTAGTCGCGCAGTTTCTGCTCGTTCGTCATGAGGTCTCGCTCTCCCTGCGGATTCCCAACTCGTCGTCGAGTGCGGCGAAAAGCTCCTCGTCCGTTGCCGAACCGAGGTCGTCCCGGAGTTCCTCACCGGGGACGGAGCTTGTGGGACCGCGTGTGTGCGAGGTGGTACGAATGCTGTTCCACGTACGCAGGAGTTCCTGGACGCGGGTCGCGATCTCGGTGTGCTCGTTGTCGTCCACCGCAGCCGTCGACATGGCCGTCCGCAGCCTGTCTATTTCCGTGGACAGCGGTGTCGCGGAAGCCACGGGATCGGGGACGAGCTGGGCGCGCAGGTAAGTGGTGAGCACGGCCGGAGTGGGATGGTCGAAAAGGAGAGTGGTGGGTAGGCGCAGGCCGGTCACCGTGCCCAGCCGATTACGGAACTCCACCGCGGTGAGGGAATCGAAGCCGGAGGAGAGGAACCCGCGGTCGACCTCGAAAGTGTCCGAATCGGAATGTCCGAGGACCGTTGTGGCGGTGGTCCGGATGAGGTCGAGGATCTGACGGTTCTGCTCCCTTTCCGGTTGCCCGGACAGCCGCACTGCAAGGGGGCGTTTCTCAGGTTCGGCGGTTTCCGTGACACGTTGGACGGGGATGCGGACGAGGCCGCGTAGGATCTGCGGAATGTTCTCCGTACCGCCTTGGCGCCCGATTCCCGTCGTGTCGATCCGGGCCGGTATGAGGGCCGGGTACGGGCTGGTCAGCGCGGTGTCGAAAAGCGCCAGGGCATCTTCGGCCGCCAGGGGGAGGAGGCCCGCACGGCCCATCCGGGTCACGTCGGCGTCCCGGAGATGGCTGGTCATGCCGCTGGCCTGGGCCCAGTAACCCCACGCCAGTGATGTCGCGGGCAGGCCGTGCGCACGCCGACGGTGGGCCAGAGCGTCGAGAAAGGTGTTGGCGGCGGCGTAGTTCGCCTGGCCGGCGTTACCGAGGATACCCGCGACGGAGGAATACAGGACGAAAGCGGCCACATCGAGATGGCGGGTCAGATCGTGCAGGTTCCAGGCGGCGTCAACTTTGGGGCGTAGCACGGCGTCGAGTTGGTGCGGGGTCAGGGCGGTCAGGGTGGCGTCATCCAGCGCACCCGCGGTGTGGACGACAGCGGTCAGCGGATGCCGGTCGGGGATGGCGGCGAGCAGCGCGGCCACCGCGTCGCGGTCGGCGACATCACAGTCCGTGATGGTGACTTGGGAGCCGAGGGCGGTGAGCTCGGCCGCGAGCTCCGCGGCACCGTCGGCGGTACCGCCCCGCCGGCTGACCACCAGCAGATGCCGCGCTCCGTGGTGGGTGACCAGTCGACGGGCGGCGAGTCGTCCCAGTGTGCCGGTCCCACCGGTGATCAACACCGTGCCATCGGGGTTGAGCGGGGTGGGCAGGGTGAGGGCGAGCTTGCCGGTGTGCCGGGCCTGGCTGAGGTGGCGCAGGGCGTGCGGTGCGGACCGGATGTCCCACGCGGTCACGGGTAGCGGGCGCAGCGCACCCTGGTCGAACAACGCCACCAGCTCGGCGAGGATCTGCCCGATGCGTTCGGGCGCCACGTCGCGCAGCAGGTCGAATGCCCGGTAGGTGACGGTGGGATGGTCGGCCGCCACGTCGTCCGGACGGCGGATGTCGGTCTTCCCCATCTCGATGAAACGGCCACCGGGACGCAGCAACCGCAGGGAGGCGTCGGTGAACTCATGCGCGAGGGCGTTGAGGACGACGTCGACCCCGCCGGTGGCGGCGTGGAACTTCCCGGCGAAGTCGAGGGTGCGTGAGGAGGCGATGTGCTCCTCGTCGAGTCCCTGGGCCCGCGCGACGTTCCACTTGCCGGGACTTGCGGTGCCGTAGACCTCGACACCCCAGTGCCGGGCGAGCTGGACCGCGGCCATACCGACCCCGCCGGTGGCGGCGTGGATGAGGACCGTTTCGCCGGGCCGGAGCCGGGCGAGGTCGGCGAGGGCGTGGTAGGCGGTGAGGAAGGCGACCGGAGTGGTGGCGGCCTGGGTGAAGGACCATCCGGTGGGGATGTGGACCAGCAGACGGTGGTCGACGACCGCCGCTGAGCCCAGCGTGCCGGGAAGCAGGCCCATGACCTGGTCGCCGGGGGCGAAACCGGTGACGCCCGGGCTGACTTCCACGATCACCCCGGCGCCTTCGGCGCCGATGCGGGCCTCCCCCGGGTAGACGCCCAGAGCGATGAGCACGTCGCGAAAGTTCACCCCGGCCGCGCGTGTTGCGATACGGACCTGGCCGGGAGCCAGCGGCTGTCCGGCTTCGGGGTGGGACACCAGAGCGAGATTGTCCAGGGTGCCGGGGGCGGTGACGTCCAACCGCCAGGCCGGGGCGTGCGGGGGCGGGACCAGTGTGTCGTGGAGGGCCGTGCTGTTCCGGCCGCCGTGCCGGGCGAGCCGGGGGACACGGATCTCCCCGTCCCGCAGGGCGATCTGCCCTTCGCCGGTGGCCAGCGCAGCCGGGAGCGCGTTCAGGGAGTCCGGGTGGTGGTCGACGTCGAGCAGGACGACGCGGTCGGGATGTTCGGACTGCGCCGCGCGGACGAGGCCCCAGATACCGGATGCGGCCAGGTCACCGACATCCTCTCCGGGGCGGGTGGCGACCGCCTCGCGGGTGATCACGACCAGCCGTGAGGTGGCGTACCGATCGTCGGCCACCCAGGTCTGCAGGACAGCCAACGCATGCCCGGTGGTCGCGTGGACATCTTCCACACCGGCGCCGCAGCCGCCGACCGGGACCGGGCCAAGGGGTATGCGATCGTGGTCTTCTGCGTGTCCGGAGGCTCCGGGAGGCGGGTACGGGAGGAGCACGAGGTCCGGTGCCGGACCTCCCGCGGCCATGGCCGCGGAGAGTGACTCCAGGTCCGGGCGGACCTCGACCGCGGGACGCATCGGCACCGGGAGCGCGGCGAGAGCCAGGTCGTCGACGCCCAGCACGGTCCACCGACCTGGCGGTGGGATCTCGCGGGGCACGGGCAGCGCCGGCCAGGTCAGCTCGAACAACGACTCGCCGGAGATCGCGGTGAGGTGATCCGGCGAGGCCGCCCGCAACACCAGGGAGTCGACGGCGGCCACGGGCGCCCCGGTGAGGTCGGCGACCCGCAGGCTCACCCGGTCCCGGCTGGTCGGCCGGGCATGGACCCGCAGCGCGCCGGCGCCCATCGCGGACAGGGATACGCCGCTGAAGACGAAGGGGAGACGGACACCCGGGGCCGCGCGGTCTGCGGCGAGGTGCTCCTCGTCGGCCCCGCCGGCAGGCAGGAGATCCAGCGCCGCGTGCAGCGCGGCGTCCAGCAGCGCCGGATGCACCCCGAACCGGCCGGCGTCGGCCTGCTGCTCGGACGGCAGACGCACCTCGGCGAACACCTCGTCCCCGCGTCGCCAGGCGGCCTGAAGCCCCTGGAAGACCGGCCCGTAGTCGTAGCCCCGGGCGGCCAGACGTTGGTACAGGTCTGCCACGTCCACCGCGGCCGCGCCTACCGGCGGCCAGGCCCCGGCCAGCTCATCGGGTGCCGGCATGAACACCGACGTGCTCCCCGCCGCGCTGGTCAGGACGCCGCTCACATGCCGCGTCCACCGGCCCTCCGCCAGCGGTCCGGATTGGTCCGGACCGGTGAATGCGTCGGCGGGGCGCGAATGGATGCTCACCGTCCGCCGGCCGGAGTCATCCACGGCTCCGATGATCAGCTGAAGCCGGATGCCGCCGTGCCCGGGCAGGATCAGTGGGGTTTCGAGCGTGAGCTCGGCGATCTCATCGCATCCGGCCTGCCCGGCGGCGTGCAGCGCGAGATCGACGAACGCGGTGCCGGGGAGCACGACGGTGCCCGAGACGGCGTGGTCGGCAAGCCAGGGGTGGGTCGACAGGGACAGCTGCCCGGTGAACAGAACGGCGTCGCCGTCGGCCAGGGGGATGGCCGCGGCAAGCAGCGGATGGCTGGCGGGGTCAAGACCGGCGGTGGTGACGTCGCCCGTGGCGGGGGCGGTCAGCCAGTGGCGGCGGCGCTGGAAGGCATAGGTGGGCAGGTCCGTGCGGCGGGCGGCGGGGCCGAACACGGCGGTCCAGTCGGGCCTGACGTCGTGGACGTGCAGGTGGGCCAGGGACAGCAACAGGCGCTGCCATCCGCCTTCACCGCGGCGCAGGGTGCCGGTGACGGCTGTCGCGGCGCTGTCCCCGGCCGGAGCGTCGTCGAGAGTCTGCTGGATGCCGACGGTGAGAACCGGATGGGGGCTGGTTTCGACGAATGCCCGGTGTCCGTCGCCGACGGCGGCGCGGACGGCAGGGTCGAGGCGGACGGTCTGTCGTAGATTGCGGTACCAGTAGTCGGCGGTGAGTTTGCTGGTGTCCAGCGGCGCGCCGGTGACCGTGGAGTAGAAGGTGATGCCGGCGGGACGGGGAACGATATCCGACAGCACGTCGAGCACCTTGTCCCGGATGCTTTCGACCTGGGCGGAGTGGGAAGCGTAGTCGACCGGTATCTTCCGGGCAGTGACGTTCCGGGTTTCGTAGTCGGCCAGGATTTCGTCGAGAGCGTCCGGGTCGCCGGAGATGACGGTGGAGTGGGGTCCGTTGACCGCGGCGATGCTGACGCGGTCAACCCATCGCGCGAGGTCACTTTCCACATTGGTTGCGGGAAGGGGAACGGACACCATGCCACCCCGGCCGGCCAGTGCCGTGATCGCCTGGCTGCGCAGCGCGGCGATCTTGGCGGCGTCGTTTAGGGTGAGAGCGCCGGCGATGTGGGCGGCGGCGATTTCACCCTGGGAATGGCCTATGACGGCGTCAGGATGGACGCCCAGGGACTGCCAGAGCCGGGCGAGCGAGACCATGACCGCGAACAGGACGGGTTGCACGACATCGACACGCTCCAGCGTGGGAGCGTCGGGGTGAGCGCGCAGCACGTCCATCAGGGACCAGTCCACGAACGGTGTCAACGCGGCCGCGCACGCGGTCATCTGCTCGGCGAAAACCGGGGAGGAATCCAGCAGCTCCGCGGCCATCCCGGCCCACTGTGAGCCCTGGCCGGGGAAGACGAACACGGTCCTCCCGGGATCACCGGCGACACCCTGCACGAGGTTGGGGGCCTGTTCGCCATGGCTCAGTGCCGCCAGAGCGGTCAGGAACTGCGCCCGGTCGCCGCCGACCAGCACCGCCCGGTGGTCGAGGGCGGACCGGGTGGTGGCCAGGGAGAATCCGACATCCACCGGAGCAGTGCCGGACCGGGCGGCGACGAAGTCGTGCAACCGTGCGGCCTGGGCCCGCAGCGCCTTGTCGCTCCTCGCGGACAGAACCCAGGGCACCGGTGCGGACGCGGATGTTCCGGCCACCGCCGCACGGTCGACACCATCCGAGTTGTCGGGGACATCATCGTCGGGGTCGCCCGGTGATGCCTGTTCGAGGATGAGATGGGCGTTGGTGCCGCTGATGCCGAAGGCGGAGACGGCCGCGCGGCGGGGGTGGTCGGTTTCGGGCCAGGGGGTCGTCTCGGTGAGCAGACGGACGGTGTCGGGTGTCCAGTCGACGTGGGGGGTGGGCCGGTCGACGTGCAGGGTCCGCGGTAGCAGGCCGTGCCGGACCGCCTGGATCATCTTGATGACGCCGGTGACGCCCGCGGCGGCCTGGGCATGGCCGATGTTCGATTTGATCGAGCCGAGCCACAGCGGCCGGTCATCGGGCCGGTCGCGGCCGTAGGCGGCCAGCAGAGCCTGGGCTTCGATGGGGTCACCGAGGGCGGTGCCGGTGCCGTGGGCTTCGACCGCGTCGACGTCGGCGGGGGTGAGGCCGGCGTTCGCGAGGGCCTGCTGGATGACCCGCTGCTGGGACGGGCCGCTCGGCGCGGTGAGACCGTTGCTGGCGCCGTCCTGGTTGACGGCGCTGCCGCGGATCACGGCGAGTACCGGGTGGCCGAGGCGCCGGGCGTCCGAGAGCCGTTCCAGCAGGACGATTCCCACGCCCTCGGACCAGGCGGTGCCGTCGGCCGCGGCGGCGAACGGCTTGCACCGGCCGTCGGGGGCCAGCCCGCGTTGCCGGCTGAACTCGGTGAACATGCCCGGGGTGGCCATCACCGTGGCTCCGCCGGCCAGGGCCAGCGTGCATTCCCCCCGTCGCAACGCCTGGCCGGCCAGATGGATGGCCACCAGGGACGAGGAGCATGCGGTGTCGACGGTGATCGCTGGTCCTTCCAGTCCCAGACTGTAGGCGATCCGGCCCGAGGCGACACTGTTGGTACTGCCGGTCAGGAGATAGCCTTCGACGCCGTCGGACGCCTCGTGCAGGCGGGGACCATACTCCTGCTGCATCGCGCCGACGAACACCCCGGTTCGGCTGCCCTTCAGGGATGCCGGGTCGATACCGGCCCGCTCGACGGCCTCCCATGACGTCTCGAGCAGCAATCGTTGCTGGGGATCCATCGCCGTCGCCTCGCGGGGGTTGATGCCGAAGAAGGCCGCGTCGAACTGGTCGGCGTCGTGGAGGAACCCGCCTTCACGTGCGTATGACCTGCCCGGCCGGCCCGGTTCGGGATCGTAGATCCCGTCGAGGTCCCAGCCGCGGTTCGTGGGGAGCCCCCCGATGGCATCGGTGCCGGAGAGCACCAGTTGCCACAGCTGGTCAGGTGAGTCCGCATCTCCCGGCCACCGGCCGCTCATCGCCACGACCGCGACCGGTTCGTCGCTCGCGGTCGTGATCACCGTCTCGACGGCGGAGGTGTCCGCAGTACCCGACAGGGCGGCCTTCAGGTGATGCGCGACGGCGGAGGGCGTGGGGTGGTCGAAGGTGAGAGTCGCAGGCAGCCGCAGCCCGGTGGCGGCGGACAGCCGATCACGGAATTCCACCGCGCCGAGTGAATCGAGCCCGAGGTCCTTGAACGTCCATTCCGCGCGGACCGCGGTTGGTGCGGTATGTCCCAGGACGATGGCCACGTGGGTGCGCACGATGTCGAGCAGGGTGGCTTCCCGTTCGTCCGCGGGGAGCCCGGCCAGGCGCTGGGCCAGGGAGCGCTGGGCTGGCGATGCGTTGTCCAGAGTGCCGCCGCGGTGCTCCGCACGGGCCTCCTCCGCCGACCGTGGGCCGGCGTGGGCCGTCGATTCCGGGCGAGGCTGCGGGATCCTGCCCGCCCCCGGTGGGCTGTCGGCGGCCGAGGTGCCGATCCAGAACCGCTCACGTTGGAAGGGATAGGTGGGAAGCGGTGTCCGTCGGGCATCCGGTCTGAACGCGGCCGACCAGCGCACGGCGACCCCGTGGGTGTGGATCTCCGCGAGCGAGGTGAGGAACCGCCGCGTTCCACCGTCGTCGCGGCGCAGGGTACCGACGGCGACGACGTCACTCCGGCCGCCGGTGCCACCTGTGTCGCCGATGCCGTCAAGGTCCGCGTCATCGACGGTCTGGCGGATTCCCACGGTCAGGACCGGGTGGGGGCTGGTCTCGATGAATGATCGGTGCCCGTCCGCGAGCGCGCCGCGGACCGCCCGGTCGAGTTGGACCGTCTGCCGGAGGTTGCGGTACCAGTAGTTGGCGGTGAGCGTGGCTGTGTCCACCAGGCCGCCGGTGACGGTGGAGTAGAACGCGATGTCCGAGGTACGGGGCGTGATACCGGACAATACGTGCAGCAGCTGTTCCCGGATGGTTTCAACCTGCGCGCAGTGGGAGGCGTAGTTGACGGGGATGGTGCGGACGTCGATGCCGTCGGCCCGGTATCCGGTGAGCAGTTCGTCCAGTGCGCCCGGGTCACCGGATACAACGGTGGATGCGGGTCCGTTGACCGCGGCGATGCTCAGCCGGCCCGCCCAGCGGATGAGGCGGGAGCGCACGTCGGCCGCGGGCAGGGGAATGGAAGCCATCCCACCGGAATCGGCGAGTTCGGCCAGGGCCCGGCTCCGTAGCGCCACGATCGCGGCGGCGGTGTCCAGGGAGAAGGCACCCGCGATGTGAGCGGCGGCGATTTCGCCCTGGGAATGGCCGATGACCGCGTCCGGGTGAACGCCGAAGGAATTCCACAGTCGGGCGAGGGAAACCATCACCGCGAACAGCACGGGTTGGATGACGTCGACGCGCTCCAGGGACGGTGCGTCCGGTCGGCCGTGAAGCACGTCATCCAGCGACCATTCGACATGCGGCGCCAGGGCTTCGGCGCAGGCACGGATGTTTTCAGCGAAAACGGGGGATTCGCCGAGGAGGGCCAGGGCCATCCCGTTCCATTGCGAGCCCTGGCCGGGAAAGATGAAAACCGTTTTTCCCGTACCTCGCGCGACTCCTGTCACCAGGCCCGGCGCCGGGTCCCCACGGCCCAGCGCCGCCAGCCCGTCCAGGAATTCCTGGCGGTCACCACCGATGAACGTTGCCCGGTGGGTGAACGATGTCCGGGTCGTTGCCAGCGAAAATCCCACGTCCGTCGGGTCGAGATCCGTCCGGGTGGCGACGACCTCGTGCAGTGCATCGGCCTGGGCGTGCAGCCCGCCTTCGTTTTTCGCCGATATCACCCATGGGACCACCGGCGTGTCAACCGCGATCGTGTTTCCGGGGATTTCGGAGTTCCCGGTCACTTGATCGGAAACGGGCGGCTCCGAGACGACGAGATGGCAGTTGGTTCCCCCCACCCCGAAGGAACTGACTCCGGCGATGAGCGGTCTGTCCGGTCGCGGCCAGTGAGTCAGATTTCGCTGGACCCGAAGGTTGATCTCGTCGAAGCGGATCTCGGGATTCGGTGTCTCGAAGTTCAGGCTCGGTGGAATCTCCCGATGTCTGATGCTAAGCGCCGCCTTGAGAAGGCCGACGATTCCGGAAGCTCCCTCCAGATGGCCCACGTTCGTCTTGGCCGAACCCACCAGCAGGGGGTGTCCGGGGGGTCTGGCCGTGCCGAGCGCCGTGCCGAGCGCGGTGGCCTCGACAGGGTCGCCGATCTTCGTCCCGGTGCCGTGAAGTTCCACGTACTGGATGTCACGGACGTCCACGCCGGCCTGCTCGACGGCCAGCCGCAGGACCTCTTCCTGAGCCTTCGGGTTCGGGATGGTGAGGCTGTCGGTGGCACCGTCGTTGTTGACGGCGCCGCCGCGGATTACGCAGTAGATATTGTCGCCGTCGGCGAGAGCCCGCACCAGCGGCTTGAGTACGACTACGCCGCCACCCTCACCGCGCACGTAGCCGTTGGCACGGGCGTCGAACGTGTAGGAGCGGCCGTCCGGCGACAGCCCACCGAACCGTGCGGCCGTGACGGTGCTTTCGGGAATTATGTTCAGGTTCACGCCACCGGCCAGCGCGAGAACGGACTCTCCCTTCCGCACGCTCTCGTAGGCCAGGTGAACGGCTACCAGTGCGGACGACTGCGCCGTGTCCACCGTCAGGCTGGGTCCGCGCAGACCGAACGTGTAGGACACCCGGTTCGCGATGATGCCCCGGTTGAGCCCTGTCAGGGTATGACGTGTGATCGCCTGGTCACCCCGCTGGTAGAACAGCGTCGCGTAGTCGCTCGCGATGGCACCGATAAAGACACCGGCACGAACTCCGGCGAGGCTCGCGGGAATGATTCCCGCGTCTTCGACGGCCTCCCACCCGAGTTCCAGGACCAGCCGCTGCTGCGGATCCATGTCCACCGCTTCGCGGGGTGAAATCCCGAAGAAGGCCGGGTCGAACCGGTCGATGTGATCGAGGAAGCCTCCCCGGTGGGCGTCGGTGTCGGACGACCGGCGATCGGTGGGTGTTTCAGTGACGGCGCACCGGCCGTCCGCAAGGAGTTTCCAGAAGCTTTCCGGCGTCGGTGCCCCCGGCAAGCGGCATGACAGCCCGATGACGGCGACCCCGTCGGCCCACCCGGTTTCCGATCCGGGGACGGTCGGTTCGTCGCTCATATTATGGCCCTTTCCTGCCTGACGAAAAAGCGAAAAATGTCCCGAGCTCGTCGCCGATGTGGCTGGGGGAGTCCGCGAGTTTCCCGAGTGGCCCGGCGAGGGCCATCGTGCACGGCGCCACGGGAGTGAACTTCACCTGTGCTGCCCTAATAATTACTGCGGGGAATCCCTGTGAAAACCCCTATCCGACCCCTATCCGACCCCTATGTGTCACTGTTTTCTGCTGCCGATATAAGGCGATCTTCAGGATAGGCTTATGTACATGGAAGGTAGAGCGGAGAAATATTGGACAAGCGTTGTCCGGCGGTCTTGAAGTGATGTCGCTCACATGGCCGGCTGGCCTCGTCGCCATTCATGGTCATGATGTCATCACCTACTGGACATGATCCCCAGGCGAACAGGATGGCTGATCGACCTGTTATCCGTAATCTTGGCGAATGGTCTGGCTGAAAGAGCGCTGGAGGTCGGCGCGACCGTTGACATGGAGTTTACGGTAGGCGCGGGTGAGATGCTGTTCGACGGTGCTTACCGTGATGTGGAGCTTTTGTGCGATCTGACGGTTGGTGTGTCCCGACGCAGCCAGTGCCGCGGCCTGTCGTTCGGCCGCGGTGAGTGTGCTGCGGTCGCCGGAGGCTGATTCGACCCGTGCTCGCAGGAGCGCGACCGCGGCGCGTTCCTCGTCATCGGTGCAGGCCGGGGACGCCAGTCTGAGGCACTCGGCGGCGAATGGCAGCCTGTCCTGCTGGAGTGCCTGCTCGGCCGCCTCCCGCAGTACCTGGCGGGCACATGCTTCCCCCGCATGGCGTGCGGCTACGAGGTGCAACGCGACCTTTTCGGACGATCCTCCGTCACCGTGCAGAAGGCGGGCGGCGCGCCGGTGCATCCGCGAACGGTCATCCGGGGAGATTTCAGCGAGAACCGCTGAACGGGCTGCAGGATGGCGGAAACGACCGGCATCCAGCAGACCGGTGTTGTTCAACACCTCGAGAAACCGGTCGGTCGAGGGCTCGTCCGCGTCGATGAGACGGCGCAACAGGGACCGTGAACCGGATCCGTCGAGGATCGCGAGGCCACGGGCGATCCGGAGCAGCCCGGGGTCGCCACGGTGGAGGCAGGTGAGGACCGCCCTACCGAACGCCGTACCGGCGAGAGATTCCACGAGCCGTGCGGGGGAGCCGTCCGTCGAGTCATGGTAATCCTCGATCAGGGCTTGGAGCAGGAGCGGATTCCCACCGCTGATTTCGTGCCACCGCGCGGCCGGAAGCGTGCTGGCGGGGCGACCGAACTGTGCGCTGAGCAGTTCGGCGACACCCTCACGCGACAGCGGCGCCAGCCGGATCCGGTGACAGTGCGGCTGGCGTAGAAGATCGGTGTGCCAGGCGGCCTGCGACGCGTCCATACCTGCGTGACTGGTGGACTCGGTGACGACCATGAGCACGCGTGACGATCTCAATTGGCTGCCGAAGTACAGCAGGCACCGTAATGAGGCCCCGTCCCCGAACTGGATATCGTCGATACTGATGACAACCGGGACCCGCTGCGACAGCGCGTCGAGCACGGCCCACAGATCCTGGATCATCCTGGTCGGCAGCTGCCCGGACGCGGTGAGCACCGCATCCGGGCCTCGGATGAGCATGCCTCCGGGAAACAGCCGCGCCATGTGCTCGTGGTCCGTGGGGGGCAACGGCGGGCTTCGGAAAAGCTGGCTCAGGACCCCCAACGGCTGATCGTGCTCGGCGTGCGACCCGGCCGCGTCCAGCACCGTGGCACCGGCCGCGTTCACCTTTCCGGTGAACGCGTTCAACAGTTCGGTCTTCCCGCTTGCGACGGCTCCGCTGACGACAGCGATCGATCCTTCCGATCGCAGGCTGTCATCGAAGAGCTGCTCAAGTCGTGCTAATTCCTCATCACGTTCGATGAGCGTGTGATCAAATTTCCGATATCGCTTCCCGGTGGCGACGTCGGCACCTGCGGACCGCTCGGCGTTGCGCATAGATTGCCTGCTCTTTCCCACCGCACGGACGCCCGGTGGACGGGTTCGTCGGTCTTGTCGGGTCGGGGGATCGCGGCGAGTAGTTTCTGCGTGTATGCATGGACCGGCTGTGAAAACACCTGGCTGAGGTCTCCAGTCTCGACGACGCGGCCGTCCTTCATCACGAGGAGCCGGTCGCTGACATGGTGGATCACTCCGAGGTCATGGGAGATGAACAGCAGCGCCACACCGAGGTCGCGTTGCAGGACGGTGAGTAGATCGAGTATCTGGGCCTGGATCGAGACGTCGAGCGCGGACACCGGTTCGTCGCAGACGATCACATCAGGTGACGGTGCGAGTGCCCGTGCGATCGCCACCCGCTGACGTTGTCCCCCCGACAACTCCAAGGGCCGCCGACGGAGGAGGTTCGCGGGCAGCCCCACCTGGTCAAGGAGCTCGACGACCCGTGCCCGCCGGTCCCGCCCGCGACGTATGTCGATCACTGCTTCGCCGACGATACGTTCGACGGTGTAACGCGGGTCGAACGAGCCCAGTGGATCCTGGTAGATGGCCTGGATCCGCCGGCGGTGCCGCCTGCGGTCACGCTCGCGGATCCTGCGGCCCGACCTGTTCGCCGCCCTGGTTCCGTCCGCCATCGCCTTCCGGTCCTTCGCCGCATTCCACGGCTGACCGGCGAAGCGGACCGTGCCTTCGTCCGGTTCGAGCAGGCCCAGCACGATGCGGGCCACCGTGGTCTTGCCCGAGCCGGACTCGCCGACCACGCCGAGGGCCTCCCCTACCCGGAGCTGGAACGACACGTCCCGGACAGCTTCATGCCAGGTTCCGTCAGGGGAGCGGAACCGTTTGGAGACGCCCTCGACCTCAATGAGGATGTCGCCAGGCGCGGCCGGCTCCGGCGCCTGCGCGATCGACAGGCGTTCCGGGGTTTCCGCCGGCTCCGCCACGGGGTGCCAGCACAGCGCGTCATGGGTTGCTTCGATCTTCGCGGGTGTCGGCAGTTCATCACGGCACCGCTGGTCGGCGAGCCGGCAGCGCGCCGCGTACGGGCAACCGCCCGGGCCGGCGGGGGGCTGGTCGGGTACGGATACCGACAGCCAGGTTCCCTTGGCGTGCATCGCGGGCACGGCGGCAAGCAGCGCGCGGGTGTACGGGTGCCGCGGGTTGCCTAGCACACGCTCTGCCGGCCCCTGCTCGACGATCAATCCGCTGTACATGACCGCGATCCGGTCGGCGAGACCGGCCATGACGGCGAGGTCGTGGCTGATGAGCAGGAGTGACATGCCACCGTGCTTGAGTTGCCGCAGGAGGTTGAGGACCTGCGCCGCGACGGTGACATCCAGGGCGGTCGTGGGTTCGTCGGCCAGCAGCAGCTCCGGGCCTGCGGCGATCGCGGACGCGATCAGCGCCCGCTGGCGCAGGCCACCGGAAAGCTGATGCGGATACTGGCGCGCGCGCCACTGCGGGTCGGGAACGCCCACGTCCGCCAGCTTTGACATGACCCGTTCGCCCACCTCAGCCCGATTGACGATCCGGTGGATGCGCAGCGGCTCGGCGACCTCCGCACCCACTGTCCGCAGCGGGTCGAGCGAGACCAGCGCGTCCTGGAGCACCAGTCCGATCCGACGGCCTCGTATCGCCTGCCACTGCGGCCCGGTCAGCGCGGTCAGATCCTCGCCGTCGAATGACAGTTGGCGTGCACTGACCGTCGACCGGCCGCCGGTCAGACCGATCAGGGTCCGGGCGGTGACGCTCTTACCGGATCCGGACTCGCCCACGATCGCGAGGCATTCGCCCCGGGCGAGGGTGAACGACACGCCACGAACCGCTCGGATGCGTTCCGAGCCCACCTGGAACGTCACATCGAGGCCGTCGACGACGAGCATCGGAGTGTCGGGGGCGTCGGGGGCGCTCATCGGGCAGTCCTCCCGGCGAGCTGCGACTGAGCGTACCGGCCAACGACATTGACGGCGATGACGGTGACGGTGATCGCGGCTCCGGGAAACACACTGATCCACCAGGAAGTCTGGAGGAAGTCGCGACCTTCCGACAGCATCAGGCCCCACTCCGGGGTCGGTGGCCTCGTGCCGAGGCCGAGAAAGCTCAACGCGGACGCGTAGATGAGCGCCGTGCCGAAGCCGACCGTGGCCAGTACCAGCACCGGACCGAGCGCGTTCGGAAGGACATGGCGTGCTACCAGCACTCCCCGCCGCAGGCCGAGGCCCACGGCGGCCTCGACGTATCCCGAGCGCCGTACCACCATCGCCTCTGTACGGACAAGCCGTCCGTACAGAGGGATGAGTGCTGTTGCGATCGCGATCACGGTGTTGGTCGTGCCCGAGCCGAGCACGGCGATCACCAGCAGAGCAAGGAGTACCGGGGGCAGCGCGATCAGCACATCCGTCAGCCTTATGAGGACCTGATCGGTGACCCGCCCGCCGAGGGCGCACGCGAGGCCCAGCACCGTGCCCCCGCACACAGCCAGTGCGATCGCCCCGAGGCCGAGCAGCAGCGAGGAGCGTGCACCGTAGAGGACCCGGGTGAACACGTCACGGCCGAGCTGATCGGTACCGAACCAGTGCGAAGCACCCGGGCCCGCGAGCGCGTTCACCGGATCGGTGTCGGTTGGTGAGGCGTCGGTGAACAGCCCCGGGGCGACCACCATGAAGGCGACCAGTACGAGCACCGCGGCCGCGACCACAACGGTCGGACGGCCGATCCGGCGCAGCCGGGTACGGGATGGTCCGCCGACTCCTGCCGGGAATACCGCGTCGACGGTCGTCATATGGCTGCCGCCGCCGTTCGCAGTCTCGGGTCGATGGCCAGGTGCAGCAGGTCCACCACGGTGAAGATGAGGACGACGGCGAAGGCCGACAGCAGAACGACCCCCATCACGACAGGCAGATCCCGGCTGGTTACCGCCTGCAGGGTCAGCGACCCGATACCGGGGCGGGCGAAGACCGTCTCGATCAGCACCGCGCCGCCGAGCAGTGTTCCGGTCAGCCAACCGGTCAGCGTGAGCACGGGCGCTGCCGCATGCCGGAAGGCGTGGCGCACCCTGACCGCGGTCCGGCTCAGGCCGCGGGCGCGGGCGGTGACGACGAACGGCTGGGCCAGGGCGGCCTCGAGCCCTTCGCGCAGCACCTGCGCCAGCACTCCGGCCACCGACAGCGCGAGTGTGACCGCGGGTAACACGAGCGAGGACACGCTCTGCGCGCCGGCCACCGGGAAGATCCGCAGTCGGAACGAGAACACGGTCAGCAGCATGATCCCCAGCCAGAACGGCGGGGTGGACAGCGCCACCAACTCCCACACCGTGGCTGCGGCCCGTAGCGACGGCCGGCGTCCAGCCGTCGTCATCGCGGACACCACCGCGATGACGACGGCGAGAGCGACCGCCGCCGCCACGAGCTGGACCGTGGGCCAGAGCTGGTCGTTGATCAGTTTCGTGACCGGTTGCTGAAGCTGGTAGGAGGTACCCAGGTCACCGCGTACGAGGTCGCCGAGATAATGCGCAAACCGTACCGGGACGGGTCGGTCGAACCCGTATTCGGTCCTGATCTGCGCCCGGACCTGCGGTGATGCCGACGTCGTCGGCCCCAGCAGAACCGCCACCGGATCGCCGGGGACGAGCTGGAGTGCGGTGAACGCCAGCGTGGCGGAACCGAGCATCACCGTTGCCCCGGCGGCGAACCGCTTGGCGGCACTTCGGAGCAGGGCCCGCCCCCGTACCGGAGTACGTCTCCGTGTCAGGGTCCTCCCGCCGAACAGTGGTGGACGCAGATGGTTTCCAGGATCCCGGGACAGCGTCACTTCTTGTCACGCCAGGCGTCATAGAACAGCGGCCAGGCGTTCGCGTCGAAGGTGACGTCCTTGACGTATTTCGCGGCCCCGATGATGGAGCTCGGCGTGTAAAGCGGGATCACGACAGCCTTGTTGATTACCGCATGCTGCGTCTTCGCGTAGACGTCGTTGCGGGTCGCCTGGTCCAGGGTGGCCGCCCCGGTGCTGGTCCACCTGTCCACCTCGGGGTCGTTCAGGAGCGACGCGTTCTGGCCTCCGGTCGCCAGGGTGCTGCTGGAGTTGAAGAACAGCCGCAGCACGTCCGGCTCGAATCGACCCCAGCTGAAGTCCAAAACCTGGAACTTTCCGCCATAGGCCTGTTCGATGTAGGTACCGATGTCAACGGCCGGACGGGTGAGTTCGATGCCAATCTTCTTGAGATCGTCCTGGATCGCCTGGCCCAGGATGTCGCGCTGTTCCCGCACGAACGCCGGCACCGTCGGCCAGACGACGGTGAGCCGCTTGCCGTCCCGGGTGCGATATCCTTCGGCGTCACGGCCGGTCCAGCCGGCCTCGTCGAGCAGCTGATTGGACCTGGTCGGGTCATAGGGCCAGCTGTTTTCCAGCGTGGCGTCATAGGACGGCGTCACCGCTGTGAGGGGGCTCCAGGAGCGCTTGTACTGACCGAAGTAGACGGTTTTGACGTCCTGGTCGATGTTCACCCCGCGCTGGAATGCGATGCGTACACGCTCGTCGGTGAACGGTTCCAGGGACGTGTTCAGATAGACGCTGTAGGGTGCGCCCGCGGCGTCCTCGCGCACTATCTGCAGATTCGGGTCTGCCTCGACGGTCTTCACGTTCGCTGGTGGAATCCCGCCGGCCAGGTCGATCTGCCCGCTGGTCAGCGAGCCGACGCGGGCTGTATTTTCCTTGAGGATGCGGATGGTGAGCGTGTCGAGGTAGGCGGGGCCGGAATGCCTGCTGGTGGCCGGGGCCCAGTTGTAGGCGGTGTTCTTCGTCAGGACGATGCTCTGGCCCTTCGTGTAGCTGGTAAAGGTGAACGGCCCGGTGCCGACGGCGACCGGGCCGCCCCCGCACAGCTTGTCAGCATTGGCTGTCAGCGTCCTGGGAGAGTAGAAGCCGAGATAGGCGGTGCTGGCCGCCTGTAGGAACGGGGCGAACGGCCGGGAGAAGCCGACCTTTACGGTGTACTCGTCCACGACCTCGGTGCCGGTGTAGGGGCCGAGGAGACTCGCCGCGTACTGCGATTTGGTCGTCTTTGCGACGATATGGTCAAAGTTGACCTTGACCGCTTCGGCGTTGAAGGCGCTGCCGTCGGTGAACGTGACCCCCTGCTGCAGGTGGAAGGTGTAGCTCTTCAGGTCCGGGGCGGTTTCCCAGGATGTGGCCAGCCACGGGTGGAACTTGCCGGAGTCGTCCTCCGCGATGAGTGAGTCGAAGACGTTGCGCTGGATCGCCGCGGTGATATCTTGTTGGCTGACATGGATGTCGAAGCAGGTCGGTTCAGTGTCGATCGAATAGGTCAGCGATCCTCCCGGTACCGGTTTGCCGGAGCTTTCTGTGGTTGATTCACCGGCTGAGCCGCAGGCGGCGATAAAGAGCGTCGCGGCGACTGCCGCTCCGGTCACCACCTGTGCGGGTCTGACAAAGCGCATGCGAATACTCCGAATGCTTTGGGAGGAGCCGGGAGGAAGGAAACATCTGGGGGTCGCGCGAAAATACCCGTGTCGGTTTCATCGGCACGGGTAGAGAACATCTGAAACAGATCCCCACTGCGGCGGGCCCCTACCCACCCTTATCGTCTGGCAGTTCAACAGATAGGGTGAATGGGTCATGGCTCCGCTGGTGTCGCGGAGAGTTGGACGGGCGGCGACCCTGTCGCGCTGCCCGGAAATCTATCGGGCGTCCAGGACTAACAGGCCGCGCTTGATACCCGAAGAAGATCGATGTGTCGCCGCGAGGTGAGAATCCGATCGATCACCGACTTGATGATCCCGGCTGCTCGCATGTTGTGGACACGGTCGAATTCGGCAAAGTCCGCTTCGAGCCACGGCACCCGACCCGACCCCGGTCGCTTCGGGCGGCTCTGATCGGATCCCATGTGGTCATATTAGCTATTTGTAATGCCTGGGGGAACTTATCCAGATGTGATCTGCTTCACGTCGAGGTCTATCGTGCCTGCGTCATCGCCAGCGGGTCCGATGGATCATGCATTGTGGGCGGCCGACAGAGGTTCGACCGATAGGGGTCTGGTCAAGAATGCTCCTGACGTGGTCTCGCCGTTCATCGATGGCTGTTCCCCCCGGATAGTCGCTTCGTGACTATCCGGGGGGAACACTGAGCTCTTTGGCTGGCCACCACTCAACGACTCGCACAGCTCCCGGCGATCGTGTTCCGGCAGAACAGAACCGGGCTTCTGGAAACAGCTCAGGAGTAGGCGGCGACGCTGTCGGTTCCCTCCGGGGATGCGGCGGTTTCCGCAGGTGCCGCAACAGGTTGGTGCTTGAGCGCGAGCGCGACAATGGCACCCGCTGCCGCTGCCGCTGCCGCGGCCCACCCGCCTGTACGCAGTCCGTCGACGACCGTGGACGGCGCATCCGTATGCCCGTTCAGGCCGGCGCGGGCAACCGCGACGATCACGGCCAGGCCTACGGCGCTGCCGAGCTGCTGGGATGTAGAGGCTAGGGCGGAGGCGACTCCCTGCTCATCTGGGGAGACGCCGGACGCTGCGGCCACAAAGAGCGCGCTGAAGGCGATACCGGCACCGAGGCCCCAGATGATGAGGCCTGGTAGCACCGCGATAAACGAGCCGTGCGGGGACATGCCCGTGGCGAGCGCGCCCAGCCCGATCCCCGTGCCGAGCATTCCGATGCTGACCGTGGGGCGGATGCCCTGTCGGTTGAGCAGAGTCAGAGAGATCTTCCCGCCGACCATGGAGATCAGGGTCAGGGGCAGGAAGGCCAGGCCGGCGGCCAGTGGGCTGTAACCGAGGACGCCCTGTAGATAGGTGGTGTAGAGGTAGTACTCTCCGCCGAGCGTCCCCACCAGAAGCAGGATCACAATCATGGCGACGGCCAGACTGCGGTTGCCGAGAAGCCGCGGCGGCGCGAGCGGGTCGGGGGTGTTCCGCTCGAGGAGGATGAAGGCGCCCACGAACGCCAGGCCGCCGAGCAGGGACCCGATGACCCGGCCGGAGGACCAGCCGGCCTCCGGTCCGCTGGCCAGACCGAACACCACCAGACAGATGCCCGCGGTGGCGACCACCGCGCCCGGCAGGTCGAAGCCACCCTGCCCGCGCTCGCGTGGTGCGTCCGCGGCGAGCAGGCGTGGCGCGACGATCGCCGCGCCCAGCGCGAGTGGGACGTTGACCAGGAACACCGCTTTCCACCCGAAGCCGTTGGTGAGCAGGCCGCCGAGGAGCGCTCCAGCAGCCAGACCACCGCTTGCGGCAACACCCCAGACCGTCAGCGCCCGATTGCGTTCCGGCCCTTCCGCATAGCTTGTGTTGATCAATGACAGGATCGTGGGGAAGAGGAGTGCGCCACCCAGGCCCTGAACCGCACGGGCGGTCAGCAGCATCCACGGTTCGTCCGCGAGGCCTCCTCCCAGGGACGAGACGGCGTAGAGCCCGAGCGCGAGCATGAACATGCGCCGCTGCCCGAGCCTGTCGGCGGCCCGGCCGCCGAGCAGCAGGAACCCGCCGAAGGTCACGGCATAGGCGCTGACCACCCATTGCAGCGACTGGGCGGTGAACCCGAGCTCACGGCCGATGTCGGGCAGAGCAACGTAGACGATGTTGTAGTCGATGGCGACGACGAACTGGGCGAACGCCAGCAGCGCGAGTTTGAGCCCGGACCGCTCCTGCGGTCGGGTCACGGAAGCGTCCACGGGATTCGGCTCTTCCTTCGCGGAGTTGTCACCGGCCACGGGCGTGGCCGGTGGGACGTGCGTTGGTTGAGGCAAGGCCGAGACGCCTCATCTACGCAGTGTTCGTATCCTACACGCCGTTCAAAGTTAGCACACAGTACAGTAGATCAGCGCTGTAGAGTGTCGGCTGTGGAGGACCCGACGCCGCGCCGGCGAGACCGCCTCCGGGCGGAGACCGTTCAGGAGATCAAGACAATCGCGCTCAAGCACATGGCCGCGGGCGGGGCGGCTACTCTCTCGCTGCGTGCGATCGCCCGCGAGATGGGGATGACCGCGGGTGCCCTCTACAGCTACTACGACACCCGAGACGATCTGATCACCGCGTTGATCGCTGATGTCTACAGCATCCTCGCGGAAGTGCTGGATGCGGCGCGTACCACCCGGCCCGCGGAGGACCCCGGGGGCCAGTTGCTGGCTGTCGGTCTGGCCTACCGGCAGTGGGCGATCAACAATCCCGGGGAGTTCCAGCTCGTCTACGGCGACCCGATCCCCGGTTATCAGGTCCCACAGGGCGGAGCGGCATCGTTCGCGGAGCGCCAGGCCTGTGGGGTGCTGCTCAAAATCGTCGCCGTAGCCTGGCCACGAGCCGATCTCGGCTGGGCTGCCGATGACTATCAGTGGTCCGACTTCGAGCCCGGCTTCCTCTCCATGGTCCGCGAGCGGTTCCCCGAGTTGCCACCGTCCGCGGTTGCCCTCTCGTTGCGCATCTGGGGCCGTCTGCATGGCCTGATCGCTCTGGAGGTCTACGGTCACCTGCGACCTCAGGTACTGAACCCCGCCAAGCTCTACCATGCCGAGTTGCTCGACCTGACCAGGGCGCTGGGAGCCTCAGCGACTCTCAACAACGGGCCGGCCGGCGACCCCCGGGCGCGAGAGCTTTGAATCAGGGTGCTGTCACGAGAAGTGAGTCAGGCCTCGGGCGCCACTTCTCGACGAGCGCCGTCGGTGCTGGACTACCATCTTCTCGGGGATATCGGGGAACGGTCCGGCGGTAGCTGATCCGCCATCCCTGCGGGGTACGGGTGAGAATGTCGAGGTAATCGCCGTTGGTGATCGATCCGTCGGCCCGAATGGCGATGTAGCGACTGCGCGCACGGACGGCACCGTCGGCGTCCACTAGAATTGCCGTGTCGACGGTCTGGTGGTCCGCGGCGTCCACCGGCAGTTGCAGTACATAGTCGCGGAACGTGTCGATGCCGCGGAGGGATGTGCCCTTTCCCGTTCCGATCTCGATCACGACATCGTCGGTGAACACCAGGCCGAGAGCATCCACCTCCTTGTTGTCGACGACATGGGCGAACAAGGCCAGTGCCTGGCGGATCTCAGCGATGTCAGAAGCGGACAGTTCCAGGGCCACGATGCTTCTCCGGAGTGAAAACGGATGGATGCGGTCGGGTCAGTCCGGGACACCGCCGATTTGCCGCAGAATGGTGAGGCGGTCCGGAAGAACGTTGTAGCTGATGATCCGGCCGTCGTGAAAAGTGATCCAGCTGATGCTGGTACTGTCAATCGGCCTGCCGGTCGCCGGAACACCGAAGACCTCGCCCTTGTGGATACCCTCGATCCGCCAGAAAACAACCACCCGGTCATCTTCCGCAACCAGGTCCGTGACAGTCGTCTTAAGATCTCCTACGGCCTCTCGCAGCCAGACAACGTGTTGCTGGAAGCCGTCGCGGCCCGTTGACCAGCCTGAGCGGGCCCGGGTTTCGTCGTCGGCATCCGAGGCAATGAGGTCGTCCAGGAGTTCCAGCCGCCCGTTGTTGACGACTTCCTCATACAGACGCCGTGCCACAGCCTTGTTTGTCTCCGTCTTGATCGTGCCTGTGCTCATCAACGACTCCTTGGGTGCAGAGAACGTCATCGTGGTGGTTCGCCGGGGTAGGAGGGCGGGAGCAACACCCCGGTGTTCGCGTTGAGGCCGCCGTCGCAGGGAACTGTCGTACCGGTGATGTACGAGGCGGCCGGGGAGGCCAGGAACCAGACGACCTCTGCCTGCTCCCGCGGGCTGGCCCAGCGTTGCATCGGGATTCGTCTGGTCACGTTCGCGGCGAATCCCGGGTTCGCGAGGGCGCCGGCGGTCATCCCGGTCACCGTGCCGCCGGGCGCGAGGGCATTGATTCTGATTCCCTCGACGGCGTAATCGAGCGCGGTGGCGCGCACCAGGTTGATCGCCGCTGCCTTGGACGCGTTGTAGGCCCAGTTACCCGGTTCCCCCTGCAGGCCGGCGATGGAGGTGGTCACGACGATCGCACCGCCGCCGGCGGCACGCAGGGCCGGTACCGCGGCGCGTATTCCCAGTGCCACTCCACGAACGTTGACGGCGAGTATCCGGTCGAATCGTTCAATGGCGCCGTCCGCCTCCAGCGGAGGTGTCCCGCCGATCCCGGCGTTGAGTACGGCCGCGTCCAGCCGGCCGAAGTGGTCGACGGCCAGTCGTACCATCGCCGTGCTGGTTGTTTCGTCGGCCACGTCGCCGGTAAGCGTCACAACTCCTGCTGTGGCGGACAGTCCGGCCAGCCCATCCTCGGCCAGGTCGACGGCGACGACCTTGAATCCCCGCTCGGCGAACAGTTCCACACACGCCCGTCCGATCCCGGATGCGGCACCGGTAACAACCACCACCGGAGTGACCATACTGCCTCCCTGCCGGTTGACATCCATCCGCCGATCGGTCGGGAACGGCGGAACTACTGATGACTGACACCCCCTGGGTCCCTTCGAGTGCCGTGACCATGCCCAGGCGGGGGCCAGCATTTCAAGCAGGGCGAAAAGCGATGACCAGAGGTTTCTTCCATGATCTATCGCTGCTCGATGTTCCGTCGTGCGCCGTGGGGTGAGGTGCGCGGAGAATCATGGCGAACAGGACGGAAGCGGGCCGGGGGGTGGAGCCTTCGAGATCCCGGAGAAGACGCCGGACCTACGACAAGCGATGTCGACGTGCTGAAATGTTCGGCACCCGACCGCCAGGTATGTCAATCGTATTAGTCAGACCGTACAGAGTGCGCTGCTGACACGAAGCAGGTCGATGTGGCGTCGTAGGTACGGCCGGCAGCAGGTCGGTCGTACTGTCACCTCAGGCACCCGTGCCCCGCTCATCGTCGACTCTCACTTTGTCGAGCATCACGGTATTGCCTGTGCTACGAACTGTCAATTGTTCACCGGTGAAGTGGACTTCGTCTCCTCCGGTTTCTGTTCGATCTTCATGATGACGCGGAAGCGGACCGCGACGACGGCGGCATGCTGCAGGAGCCGGTCGAGGATGCTGACGGCGGTGGTGTGCTCGGGCAGGACGTGCTCCCACTGCTCGAAGGGCCAGTGGGAGGCGATTGGAGCGGCTGGCGCGCCCCTACCTCGACAGGCGTCACAGTCTGATCTCTGCGATGTCGTCGTCAAGGTCGTTCGCCTGGGACAGCTCCCCTGTCGTCGCTGCGAAGGCGGCCAGCGTCGGTGTGATGAACAACGCGCGCACATCCGCATGCAGACCCACCTGTCGCATCCGCTCGACGAGGGACACCGCCAACAGCGAATGCCCGCCGAGCTCGAAGAAGTGATCTCCCCGGCCGACCCGCTTCACCCCAGGGCTGCGCGAAGGTCGCCTAGCGTAGCGGTCAACTACTCTGGGTTGCAAGGAACTGGAGTGCTCTGTTGCGGTCACCGGCGATATATTCGAGAGTCGCCTTGATCTTTGTGGCACCGTGGAGACGAAGAAGTCCGAGGGCAAGGTTGCGGAGAATCGCGAGGTTTCGTGGGCCGTTTCCAACGTGGGCTCGGCAGGCGTCCTCTCGCCAGGCGGTGTCGCGGAT
>NZ_CAKKTK010000070.1:24508-25401 GCF_920656135.1 Frankia sp. Cppng1_Ct_nod
GTAGTGCACGCGGTCGGATAGGGGCGCCGCCTTGCGGCGGCGCCCCCTCCTCAGAACCGGACGTGCCACTCGTCGCGGCATCCGGCTCAAGCAGCCCATGAGGGCGGCGAGGCTCTGCGTCAGGTGTCCGTTCCCGTTGCTGCGCCGTTTGGGTGGCGGCGGTGGCATTGGGTGTGTACGAGGCGGGCGGTGTTGTTCGTCCGGCCGTGGGTTCGTGTCGTGACGGCCTCGCGGGTCAGGGCGGTGCGGACGGCTGTGAACCAGGTTTCCCATTCTCTGGGGGATTGTGGTTCATGGTCGTCGTGCAGCAGGTAGTCTCCGCATCTCGGGCATCTCCCGTGCTGGGCTCGCAGTGCGTGCTCCAGTGACGATGCCAGGGGTGGGCGTGTCTTCCTGCGTCGTCGGCTGGCCCAGTATTGGGCCAGGGCGGGGTCATCGGGTGACGCCCTACCTGCGACCGGGACGTGCCGGACGATCGGGGTCCAGGAAAACTTGTGGAGGTAGGCGCCGGTTTGACGGTCACCGAACACCCACTGGTCGTTCCTGGTCTTGTTGTAGCGGCCGAAGTAGCGGTTTTTGACCCATCGTCGGCCTTTGGTGGGGTGCCTGCGGCATGCCCATTTGTAGAGCAGGCGCCACAGGTAGTCGTCCAGGACAGAGAATGCGTCGGACGACACCCCGATCCGGTAGTAGGCCGCGACCCCGCGTATCACCGGGTTGAGACGTCCGATGATCTCTTGCGGGTTGGCGCCGCGCAGGGCGCGCATTTCGCTGGCCAGTCGTCGCCGTATCTTTTTCATCGCGTTCTTGCTGGGTTTGGTGAGCACCTTCGGGCCGTCTTTGGTGCGGTAGCGCCTGACGTTGAACCCAAGGAAGTCGAATCCGTCGTCCGT
>NZ_CAKKTK010000071.1:0-24582 GCF_920656135.1 Frankia sp. Cppng1_Ct_nod
GCGCGGCACTGCGAGGCTGTGTCCCTGATGCGGTGCGCGCACGCGGCCGTGCGCCTGGGATCTACGCTGGGACGAGTGGACCGCGGTCCACCGACGTCGTGGACGTCCGACGATCAAACCTGGCCGGGAGGCGATGGTGACGACGGCCCTGCCGGAGGACAGCTGGCTGCGTGACCTGCGCCCGCAGCCCGCGCGCGTGACAGCCGCGGAGTATGAGGCGCTATCGGAGGAACTCGCACGGGCAATCGAGATCGTCGACGGCTACATCGTGTTCTGCGAGGCCCCCACCCCGGATCACCAGACCGCCGGCCGGCGGCTGGCCAACCTCCTGGAGCGGCACGCCCGGGACGCGGTGAAGTCAGGCCGGTTCGGCTGCCTGACGGTCAACAACGACGTGGACCTGCGGCTCCGCGACATCCCACTGCTCAACCGCCGGCCCGACGTCATCCTCTACCGCTGCCTCGACCGCGACCGCGGCGAACGGCTCCGCGCCGAGCACGCCCTGCTCGTCATCGAGATCGTCTCGCCCGGCTCGGAGACTCAGGACACCACCGACAAGCTCGGCGAGTACGCCCGCGCGGGTATCCCGCACTACTGGATCACCAGGCTCGACAACGACGGCGTCACCAGCATCGAACGCTACGCACTCGACCGCGCCAGCATGCTCTACAAACACCTCGGCACCTTCATGAAGGACGAGGCCAGCGGCCCTCCCGAGATCACCAACCCCATCCCGATCACCATCACCTGGGACGACCTGACCTTCTGACCTACATCCGTCAGTAGCGCTGTCGAAGATCGTTGACGGCTCAGGATGGGCTGGCCGGCGTGGCGCACCAGCCGGCCGGGGACCAGGAGCAGGTCGCGGCGGAGACGGGCGGCGTGCGCGCGGCCGGTGTGCTGGTCGTAGCCGGTGATGGCCTGCAGCAACGCGGAGATCCAGCCGGCGAGGATCGCCGCCCACATCCAGACCCGGTTGATCGTCGGGTCGGCGGAGGGCAGGTGCCGTAGTCCCGCGCCGAGCTTGTGTTCCTTGATCCTTGTTTCGACGTCGGCGCGGCCGCGGAACCACCACTCGACGGCGACGATCCCGTCGGGCTCGTCGGCGGGGATGTTTGTGACGAGGAAGCTGACGGCCCAGCCGTGGTCGGCGACGCCGTCGAGCATCAGTTGTAGCTGGCCGGTCGGGATCGTGCGTCGCCGCCGGGAGCGCGGGTCGGTGGAGACCTCGTCGGCGCGGACCTTCACCCGTCGCACGATCGTGTAGGTGCCGGCCGGGGCACCGGCCGGGGCGTAGTCGCAGGCGGCGACCTGCGCGCCGCGCATATCGCGGGCGTCGACCCACCGGTCTTCGGGGATGGCGGCATACGCCCGCCACAGCGCCTGGCTGCGCGGCGCGGCGATCGCGAAGTCGCCGCCGGCGGCGACCATGGCACGCATGAACCCGGCCGAGAAGAAGCCGCTGTCACACCGGAACAGCGGCGGCGCGCACACCGCATCAGGCAGCACCGCCAACGCCCGACGCATCAGGGCGGTCACGAACGGCCGCGGGTCCTGGTTGCCGGCGAGCAGCTGGGCCGCCAGCGTCAGCCCGGTGCGCGCCCAGCTGACCAGCAACGGCCGGCCGGCCCTCTTCCCGTCGTGGGTATAGGCGACACCGCGCTTCTGACGGCCGTAGACCTCCACGTCGGCCGAGTCGCAGTCCAGCGTCGGACGGTGCGCGACAAGCTCCGCGCGCCGCTGCGCCGGCAGGAAGCCCATCATCCGCTCGGCGACCTCGGCCAGGCCGACCTCGATCCCGGCGAGCTGGACAGGGCCGAACCGCCCGGCGAGCCGGGCCGCGGTCCCCGACGGGGCGAACGGCACCGGCGCAAGCCACGCCCCCGCCGCATCCGCCCGCGACCGGTCCAGCCCGGCCAGCGACGACTCACCCTCCAGCTGGCTGGTCGCCATCCCGACAACCAGCTCGGCGCCGCTCAATCCCCGGTCCCGCTGCTTGATCGGTCCAATCCCGCCATCCAGCGCCCCGACGAGGTCGAGCCGGTCGACGACCTCGGCGACCGCGACCAGCCCCGCCGACCCCGTCACCGTCGGGTCCGGCGTCCCGATCCGCACCCGCTCCCGCCGGCGCCGCACCCGGCCCGGCACCCGCGACAGCCCTGCGGCCGGCTTCCGTGACGACGCGGCGCCGCGTATCGTGTCCACCTGACGGGTGCCTTTCGCCTGGGATCCTCGGTTGGCTTCGCAACCCCGATTTTCCCTGTGCGACAGGCACCCGATCACTTTCTGCGGCCAACGTCCGACCAACCCCACGCCGTTACTGGCGAATCTAGGTCTGAGATCAAGTGCCGCAGGTAGGAACAGGGTCGCCCACGTAGCGCCACCAGTTCCCGCTTGTCCCAGGATGCGCGGCGGAAACCGTGGTCACCCACCTCGATGATGTTCGTCGCCAGCTTCGACGAGGTCTTCGCTGACGAGGGCATTAGGATCATTAGGACACCGGTTCAGGCGCCGCGCGCGAACGCCTTCGCCGAACGCTGGGTGCGCACCGTCCGCGCCGAGTGCCTGGACTGGACCTTGATCTGGAATCGGCGCCACGCGGAACAGGTCCTGTCGATCTACGTCAAGCACTACAACACCGCTCGGCCCCACCACGGCCTCGCCCTCGACATGCCCGATCGGCCGGCCTCAGCCGGCGATCCGAGCGGCCCGATCAGACGCGTCGACCGCCTCGGCGGCCTCCTCCACGAATATCAACGAGCCGCCTGATCAAGCACCTGACCAGCGAGATCGCATACTTGCACCCTTCAGGGTACGGGCAGGTAGCTTGCCGTCCCGGCGCACCCCAGAATCGGCGGCCAGGACGCGGTCGGCACGGGCCGGGTCGACGCCGCAGGGCCGTGGTCTCGTGACGGTGCCACGACCGTCGACGAGGCACCTACATCAGCTCAAGATGGTAACAACTCGGGCATCGATGTAGACATGCGCTAAAGGTTGTCATTAGGGTCGAAACGGCTGGGGGCCCGACCCGCGCGACCTCGCGGTCGCGTAGACACGACAACGGAGAGCTCATGCCCCTGTCCGCCCCCAGCGCCACGTTCGCGCGACCACGCCGTGCCACAGCTCGACCATCGCAGCCCCCGCGTCCCCGGCGGCCCGCCGCGGTCCTGCTCGGAATTGGCATGACGCTCTGCGTGGCCACCGCGTGTAACCCGATCAAGGCGCCCGCATCCGCGGCTGGCCCTTCGCCGACGCCGACGGTTTCGTCGGTAACCACGCAGCCCGTTACCACACCATCGGCCTCCTCATCGGCCTCATCGGCTGCCAGTAGCACCCCGGGCGAGGCGTCGCCCACCGGTGGCGGCGGCTCGACCAAGACCTTCATGGGCAGCAGCACGGTGCTGGTCGGCGGCTCGATGTCCGACGCCTCGATGTCCGCCGCTCCGTTCGACCTGCAGTACAGCTACGTGCACAGCCGGCCCGCACCTACGCCGGCCGCGTACACGGCGGCGCGCTGCGATCCGGCATGGTCGAACTGGTGGGGGTGCTGGACCGGCCCCACCACCGCACCCGGTACTCAGATCGCCGTGCGCGAGAACTCCGTGGCCAAGGCGACCTACCAGGGCAAGGCGCACCCGCAGAGGATGGTCTGGGACTGGTACTCCTTGATCGACGTCGCAGGTATGGCCGGCCTGAGTGAGGGCCCGGACGAGGTCAAGGTCATCAACAACGCCGACCTGCTCGGCCAGTACCTGAACGACTACCGGTTCTTCCTGCAGAAGATCGGCACGTCGCAGGACCTGATCGACCTTGAGCCGGACTTCTGGGGCTTCGCCCGATCGCTGGGCAATCTGCACCAGGTTCCGGCGCAGGTGAGGTCGGCGAACCCGACCGATTGCGGCTCCCAGGAGAACAGCGCCTCCGGCCTGGCCAAGTGCATGATCGCGATGACCCGCAAGTACGCGCCGAACGCCGGCGTGGGCCTGCACATGTCCTGCTTCGACTGGCAGAGCAACATCAAGAAGTGCCAGAGCGACTACGTCGACCTCGGCGCCAACGCCGGCGACTTCCTGGTCACCGACATCTCCGACCGGGACGCGGGCTGGTACGCCCAGCCGGCGCACGGGGGCAAGGACACCTTCTGGACCGACCAGAAGGCCGCCACCGCCCTGAGCTTCTACAAGACGATGGCCGAGACGGTCGGCAAGCCGGTGGTGCTGTGGCAGATCCCGGTGGGAAACATGACGCAGAACAACACGCCCAGCCACTACCAGGACGACAAGGTGGACTGGCTGTTCTCGCACATGACCCAGGTGGCCGATGCCCATGTCGCAGCCCTGCTGTTCGGCGCGGGATGGTCCGAACAGACCACGCCCGAGACCGACGGCGGCAACCTGATCAACAAGACGATCGCCTACCGCAACTCCGGAGGCGTCGCCCTCAAGTAGCCAGCGCTAGGTAGGCGCTCACCTGCGGCCGGACCCGGCCCCCAACCCCTGTCGGGACCGGGTTCGGCCGCGTTCGTCTCGACCCCGACCGTGTGGGGTCTCACAACCCCGATCCGCCCGGTGACCTGCTGGTTTGCCAGCGGAAGTCACCAGGTGGTGGGCAAACTCGATGGGCATGATCTGGTCATTGATGTACGCGTTGACCCGGCGTGCGGTGGATCTGACCTAGATTCGCCAGTAGTGGCTGACGTTGGGGGTTCGTAGATCGTCGGAACGTGAGCGGGTGCCTGCCGTGCAGGGAGAATCGGGGTTACCACACCTACCGATGAAGCCCTGACGAGAGGCACCCGCCGGGTAAACAGACTACGCAGGTCGACCGTGTCGAGGAAGCGGGCCCCGAGGGTCCGGATCGGGCGGCCGGATCCGACGTTGACGGGGATGGCGGGACTGGCCGCGGTCACCGAGTTGGTCGACCGGCTTGGCCTGGTCGAGGCGCTGGATGCGGGGATCGGGCCGCTCAAGCGGCGGGTCCGGGGCCTGACTGGTGGACAGTTGCTGGTCGGGATGGCGGTCAGTCAGCTGCGGGGTGAGTCGTCGCTGGCGGGGCTGGACCGGTCGCGGGCGGACGTGGCGGGTGGCTGCTGGCGCCGGTGGGGTTCGCGTCGTCGCGGACCGCGGCGCGGCTCGCCGAGCGGTTCGGCCGCGCGGCCGCCGAAGCCGTCGCCCGCCTCGTCCCCCGCAAACTCCCACCCACACCGAAACCCGACGCCACGGCGCCACCCGACCCGGCCGAACCCCCGCCGGCCGACATCACACCCACCGACCCGGCGACACCCACCGAGACCGGGCCAACCGAACCCCCGACACCACCACAGACCACGCCGCCGCCAGAACCACCGACCTACGACTTCGGACTCTGAACCACAGCGGCCACCAGCCCGACGACTGACCTTCGGCGGCGAGCGAACCAGCCGGCCGTCGTGGTACGGCGGTTGGCAATGCCGAACAAGCCATGCCCACTGCTTCTCGGCCGACTTCCCGTCGCCGTCCCGGTCATGCCCAGATCAGCGGCCAAGCCCGCCTCGGTGCACCGCCTGGGCACCGGCGGAGGCGGCAATGGAATCTCGCGCGACGGTACGGCCGGAACAGGACACGGACCGAACCGTCGACCGACGCGCCCGATTCCTCAATCTGGACGCCGCGAGGGCGGCCAGCACCGAGGCCGACGACCACGGGGCGTCACCAACCTTGATCGGTTACGCCCGGACACGCTCGACGCGTCCGGACACGAACCGCAACCGCCAAGAATGGTTGCCGTCGCAACGGCATCAGAATGGCATCAGAACGACCTACAGCAAGTCCGCGGCGATGCATCGCAGCAGGTCAGCCTGGGTGGGGCGGGTGGGGCTCGAACCCCCGACCGAGGGACTATGGGCCGGTCATCCGTCCGGAACGGGCGGGTGAGGATGCTGTCACCTGGGGGAGATCTTTCGGGGGTAATGCGCCGACCCGGTGCGGGAGACGTCCGGCTAGCCTGACGGGGTGACCGTGGCCACCGGACCGAAGATCGAACTGCATGTCCACCTGGAGGGCACCGTTCGCCCGGCGACGCTGCTCGCGATGGCCCGGCGCAACGGGGAACCACTGCCGGCGACAACGGTCGAGGGTCTCACCGAGCTCTACCGGTTCCGGGACTTCGACCACTTCATCGAGATCTGGATCCTCACCACGCACGTGATGCGCACCGCCGAGGACTTCCGCCAGGTTGTCGTCGACTACGCGGCCGAGGCGTCCGCACACGGCGCTGTCTACATCGAGGGGATCTTCTCTCCGTGGTTTCGGGTACAGCGCGGGATCTCCTGGGAGGAGATCTTCCACGGGTATGCCGACGGCGTGGCCGAGGCCCGCGAACGGTACGGCCTGGAAATGCGCCTCACCCCGGACGTCGACCGCATCCTGCCACCGGAGGCGGCCTGCGAGGTGGCACGCCAGGCGGTACGGTTCCGTGACCGGGGGATCGTCGGCCTCGGCCTCGGTGGACCGGAAGTCAACCATCCGCCCGAGCCGTACGCGCGGGCGTTCGCCATCGCCGCCGACGGTGGCCTTGCAGCCGTCCCCCACGCCGGGGAGACCAGCGGGCCGGACTCGATCCGCGGCGCTTTGGACGCTTTGGGTGCCCGTCGCATCCGCCACGGAATCCGTGCCGTGGACGATCCTGATCTCGTGGTCGAACTCGTCGAGCGTGGCATCGTCCTGGATGTGTGCCCCGTGTCCAACCTGCGGACCTCCTCGGTGGAGTCGCTCGCGGCGCATCCCCTGCCGGCCCTCGTCGCCGCGGGGGTGCGCTGTTCGCTCGCCACCGACGACCCGGCCATGTTCGATACCGACCTCGGGCGTGAACACACGGTGGCCGCGGCACTGGGCGTGCGCGCCCGCGACCTCTACGAGGCCGGAGTCGCCGGGGCGCTGTGCGACACACCGACACGGGAGCGGCTTGCGGCGATCGGGGCCGGCGCCGACTGGGACGGCACGCAGGCCGCGCTCGACCGTGCCGCCGGGACCGACTCGCCGGCCGCCGGTGTCATCGCGATGGCTTCCGCCGACGGCATCGGCACCGGCACGGTGTTCCAATGAGCGGTGTTCCCGCGAGCGGTGTTCCCGCAGGCAGGGCCGGGTTGGAGAAACGACCGGACGAGGTCGCGGCCATGTTCGACGGCGTCGCGCGCCGATACGATCTGACCAACACGGTGCTGTCCGCCGGCCTGGACAGGTCCTGGCGCAGTGCGACCGCGGACGCACTGGACCTGAGCCCGGGGCTTCGGGTACTTGATCTTGCTGCTGGTACCGGTACATCGTCACTGGCATTCGCCGCCCGCGGAGCCGGCGTCGTGGCCTGCGACTTCTCCCTTGGCATGCTGAGGGTCGGGCACCGGCGTCTCGCCGAACGGGCAGACCCGGCGGACAGGGTCGCCCAGGCCGGCAGGGTGACCGCGGGCACCGGCGGCCGTGTCACCCTGGTCGCGGGGGACGGGCTGACGCTGCCGTTCGCGGGCGCATCCTTCGACCGGGTGACGATCTCGTTCGGCCTGCGCAACGTCGTCGACGTTGATGCCTGTCTCGCGGAGCTGCTGAGGGTGACCCGACCCGGGGGACGCCTGGTGGTCTGCGAGTTCAGCCGGCCCACCTGGAGGCCGTGGCGCACGGTCTACACGGAGTACCTGATGCGGGCGCTGCCCGGGCTCGCCCGAGCGGTCAGCAGCAGCCCCGACTCGTACGTCTACCTGGCCGAGTCGATCCGGGCCTGGCCGGACCAGGCGACCCTTGCCGCACGCATCGCCGGCACAGGCTGGACGGGGGTGGGCTGGCGTAACCTCACCGGCGGCATCGTGGCTCTGCATCGAGCCACCCGGTAACCCGCCCGGGGCCGGTCCAGGTAAAAGATCGGCAGGGGCGGCGATCAGACTGGAACGTGGGTGTCAAGCCAGGCCAGTGCGCGGACCCAGGCGTCCTCGGCAGCCTTCGCGTTGTACGCCGAGGGCCGGGCATCGCAGTGGAATCCGTGGCCGGCGTCCGGATAGCGGATGATCTCTGTGGGCACGGCCGCGTTCTTGACGGCTGATCGCATCGCTTCGACCTGCTCCACCGGAATACCCGGGTCCAGGTCACCGAACAGGCCAAGCCACGGGGCCTGAAGTCGGGCCGCCACATCGACCAGGGGTGCTTCACCGAATCTGCCTTCGGCGATGCCCCCGCCGTAGAAGCTGACAGCAGCCCCGAGCGGACGATGGGCAGCCGCGATCGTCGCGACCGTTCCGCCTATGCAGAAGCCGACCGCCGCGATGCGGTCGACCGCGGTTCCCTCGTCGGCGAGCAGAGCCATGCTCGCGTCGATGTCCTCAAGAATGTCGAGGGTGTTCAGCGCCTGCATGGCAGGCCGGATCGCGGTGAAATCCCCGTCATAGGAGAACACCGGGGAGCCCTGACGATGGAAGAGCGCGGGTGCGATGGCACGCCAGCCGGCTGCGGCGAACCGGTCGCACACACCCGTGAGGTACGCGGTCAGTCCGAACGCCTCCTGGACGACGATGGTCCCGCCTCGGGGGACGCCGGCCGGATGGGCGACGAACGCTTCCATGGGCCCGTCCGCGGTGGACAGTGTCACGGTCTCGCGGCTCATCCCTGCTCCTGTCTGGTTTCTTCCGCGGCCGTCGACGACACCAAAAATCACCATCGTGTCGTTTTGGCCGGTTCTCGCTTCTGGAGCCTCCGGCGACACGAGGAGAGCCATGAGCGTGTCGCCTTTGGCCGGTTGTGGGCCGAGGGGATCGCATGAGATTTCCGCGACTCGTGTGTTGCCGTACCCGCCTGCGGGATCGTCACCCGTTTCGGCGCGTAATCCCTGGTTGATCTTACCGTCCAGGTGAACCGCCCGGTCGGCGGCGGCGAGATCCTGACCGGCCCTCGATGGCGTTCAGGCCAAACGTAGATCATATTATCGGATGCGTACGGTTATTGGTTGCTTCCCATCGGTGGGTTTCGTTGATGGGTGGGTTCCTCTTCGCGCGACGCGTGCACCTTCGGGTCCCCACACCTGTGCCAACGGTCGGCGCAAGGCCTAGACTCGCCGTTGCGCTCGTGAAAACGTTCACGAGCGGCAGTGTGGACGAGTAGGAACAGACCGGCGATCCGGAGCGGTGTGTGATCATGACAGCGGCCCAGGCCGAGCACGCCGATGTCATCGTTGTGGGTGCCGGACCCGGCGGTTCGGCGGCCGCGTATCACCTGGCCCGGACCGGTCTTGACGTCGTCCTGCTGGAAAAGACCAGCTTCCCGCGGGAGAAGGTCTGTGGTGACGGGCTGACGCCACGAGCCGTTCGCAGCCTCATCGAGATGGGTATCGACACCGGTTCCGATCCGGCAGGCGAGCCGGGTGGGCATCTGGATGAGCGGGCGACCGGTGACGGTTCCGGGTGGGCTCGAAACCGTGGTCTGCGTATCGTCGGCGGCCGGGTGCGGCTCGAACTGCCGTGGCCGGAACTCGCGAACTGGCCGGATTACGGCCTCGTCCGGCCCCGTCTCGACTTCGACGAGTTGCTGGCCCGCCATGCCGAGAAGGCCGGTGCCCGGTTGCGGGAGCAGACCGCCGTCACCGGTCCGATCCTCGACGAACGTACCGGCCGTGTGATCGGCGTCCGGGCGAAGACCGGACGCGGTGGGGATCCGCTGCGGTTCCACGCTCCGTTGGTGATCGCGGCGGATGGCAACAGCGCGCGGATGGCCCTGTCGGTCGGCATCCGGCGCCGCGAGGACCGCCCGCTCGGCGTTGCGGTGCGTCGGTACTACCGCAGCCCCCGCACGCACGACGACTTCCTCGAATCCCATCTGGAGCTGTGGGAGGGCGCGCCCGGCGCAAGCCGGCTACTCCCCGGCTACGGATGGATCTTCGGTGTGGGGGATGGTACGAGCAACGTCGGGCTCGGTCTGCTCAACACCACCACCGCCTTCCAGAACACCGACTACAAGGACCTGCTGCGACGGTGGCTCGGCGGGCTCCCGCCGGACTGGGGCTACACCGAGGAGAACGCGACCGGCCCGGTTCGCGGTGGCGCGTTGCCGATGGCCTTCAACCGCGCACCGCACTACCGCGATGGTCTCCTGCTCGTCGGGGACGCGGGTGGAGTGGTCAATCCGTTCAACGGCGAGGGAATCGCCTACGCGATGGAGTCGGGACGGCTCGCTGCCGAGGTGGCCGTGCAGGCACTGGCCCGTTCTCACGGCCTGTCGCGTGAACGGGCGTTGCAGGCATACCCACATGTTCTTCGCCAGCGGTATGGCGGTTACTACACGCTTGGCCGGGTGTTCGTCCAACTGATCGGAAACCCGACCGTGATGCGGACGGCAACCCGGTACGGGCTGCCGCGGCCGACGCTCATGCGCTTCACCCTGAAGCTGCTGGCGAACCTCACCGATCCGCGGGGAGGTGATGCGCTGGACCGGCTGATCAATGCGATGTCCCGTCTCGCGCCCGCGGCCTGAGTGCCTGCGCCGATGCCGGGCGCCGGTGGGCGATTTCTCAGTTGAACCCGCCGCCGGATCGTCCGGGTAGCGATGTTCGTATCCTGTTCGGCACAGGTGCGACACGCGTCCGCTGATATGCGTGTCTTTCTGCGGGACCGGGTGGTCGACGCGGCCCGGCCGGCGGCGAACTGTCTGCTGGTGGTTCGAGCCTGCGTAGGCGAGCGCGGCAGCGCGCCCGAGGGACATCACCCGTCGCGGGAGTGGCGAAACCGGCCTGAACCTCCGGATCGGGCGTCGCGTAGGCTCCCTGGCGCTACCCGCCCGCTGGATTCGATATACACGGTGAGTGGGGGTGGGCACCTACAGCGCCATCCGACCACTCACCTTGCGCCACCTGCGAACTGCCCGCCACCTGCGAACTGCCGTCGGCACGTCCCGCACCAGACCTGGAGAGAGAGGAGCCCGGCATGCTGTCGAACTACGTGCCGATCCTCGTACTTTTAGTGATCGCGGCAGCGTTCGCGATCGGATCTGTGATCATAGGTTCGCTGGTCGGCCCAAAGCGGTACAACCGCGCCAAGCTCGACGCCTACGAGTGCGGGATCGAGCCGTCGCCCGAGCCTGCTGGTCCACACCGGATTCCGGTGAAGTTCTACCTGACCGCGATGCTGTTCATCGTCTTCGACATCGAGATCATTTTTCTGTATCCGTGGGCGGTTGCCTTCGGTAGCCTGGGGATCTTCGGCCTCGTCGAGATGGTGCTGTTCATCGCCACCGTTTTCGTCGCCTATGCGTATGTGTGGCGACGTGGAGGCCTGGAATGGGACTAGAAGAGAAGCTGCCCGGCGGCTTGCTGCTGACCACCGTCGAGAAGATGGCCAACTGGTCGCGGCGGTCCTCGCTGTGGCCGGCGACCTTCGGTCTGGCCTGCTGCGCGATCGAGATGATGTCGACCGGAGCCGGCCGCTACGACCTCGCCCGGTTCGGGATGGAGGTGTTTCGGGCCAGCCCCAGACAGGCCGACCTGATGATCGTTGCTGGTCGGGTGAGCCAGAAGATGGCCCCGGTGCTGCGCCAAATCTACGACCAGATGCCCGAGCCCAAATGGGTCCTGTCCATGGGCGTGTGCGCGAGCAGCGGTGGGATGTTCAACAACTACGCCATCGTGCAGGGCGTCGACCACATCGTCCCGGTGGACATGTACCTGCCGGGCTGTCCACCGCGTCCGGAGATGCTCATGGACGCCATCCTGAAGCTGCACGAGAAGATCCTCGCCGGCACGGTGACGGGCAAGCTCGAGTACACGAAGATCGGCCAGTCGCCGTACCCGAAGCCGATCGAGGTCGCCACCGCCCGGGCCGGCCTGCCGGCCGGCGCGGTGGACACCGAAACGCTGTCGGTCAACGACCGCAAGCGGTTCCGGCTCCCGGTCGGCGCCCCGCTTCCGACCGGAGCCGGCGCGGTCGAGCCGTTGCTGGACGCCCGCCGACCCGCCGCGATCCCACCCGGTTCGGTGTTCGGCCGGACGAAGCGGCAGCCACCGGCCGACACCGCGGCCGACACCGCGGCGCCCGACCGCGAGGCACGGCCATGAGCGGGATCGTGGCGGCTCCGGGCACGGGCGAACCGCGTCGGCATGACGCCTTCGGGGCGTCCGGGTCCGGGGACACCTCCGGTTTCGGTGGCCTCGCCGAGCATCCGCCGGTCCTGCACTCGACTCCGCGGCCCTTCGGTGACACCAACGCCGATACCGTCTACGACACCTTGGAGCGCTCCTTCCCACAGCTCGCCGACGCGCTGGAGCGGGTGGTCGTCGATCGTGGTGAGCTGACCCTGCACGTGCGGCGCGACTATCTGCTCGCGGTCGCGCAGAGCCTGCGTGACGACCCGGGCCTGCGCTTCGAGCTGCTGTCCGGGGTCTCCGGCGTCGACTATCCCGACGATCCGACCGGACGCCGGCTGCACGCCGTCTACCACCTGCTGTCGATGACCTGGCGCCGCCGTATCCGCGTCGAGGTCGCCGTCGCCGACGCCGACCCGGTGGTCCCGAGTGTCATGGGCGTCTGGCCGACGGCGGACTGGCACGAGCGGGAGACCTTCGACTTCTTCGGCATCGTCTTCTCCGGCCGCGACGGCCTGACAAGGATCATGATGCCGGACGACTGGGTCGGCCACCCGCAGCGTAAGGACTATCCGCTCGGTGGCGTGCCCGTCGACTACAAGGGTGCGCAGGTGCCGGCACCGGATGCTCGGCGGAGCTATTCATGACCGGCCGTTCCGACCAGCCCGGTCGTCCTTACCAACGAGGTGCGTTATGACCACCCACGCGTCCGAGAAGTTCACGGCATCCGCGACGGTCGGAGAATCGGCAGCCGGCGGTGTTCCTGGATCCGGCGGTGTTCCTGGATCCGGCGATGACGCGCCCGGCAACGGCGGCGTTCCTGAGTACGGCGACGCCTATGACGCCTATGAGGCCGGTTTCACCGAGTCGGCAAGCGGCCGGGTCTACACGGTCACCGGCGGTGACTGGGAGCAGGTACTCGGCGGCGGTGAGGACTACAACGAGCGCCTCACCGTCAACATGGGCCCGCAGCACCCGTCCACGCACGGGGTGCTGCGTCTCGTCCTGGAGATCGAGGGCGAGACGGTCATCCAGACCAGGGTGGTGATCGGCTACCTGCACACCGGGATCGAGAAGAGCTGCGAGTTCCGTACCTGGACGCAGGCGGTCACCTTCCTCACCCGGGCCGACTACCTGTCGCCGTTGTTCAACGAGACGGCGTACTGCCTGGCGGTGGAAAAGCTGCTCGGTGTCACCGAGGAGATTCCCGAGCGGGCCACCGTCATCCGCGTGCTGGTGATGGAACTGCAGCGGATCGCCTCGCACCTGGTGTGGCTCGCCACCGGAGCGATGGAGATCGGCGCCACCACGGGAATGATCTTCGGGTTCCGGGAGCGAGAGAAGATCCTCGACCTTCTGGAGACGATTACCGGCCTGCGGATGAACCACGCCTACGTCCGCCCCGGAGGGCTGGCCCAGGATCTTCCCGACGGGATTGTCCGCGACATCCAGGACTTCCTCGCCGACATGCCCAAACGGATCAAGGAGTACCACGCTCTGCTGTCCGGGCAGCCGATCTGGAAGGGCCGCATGGTCGACGTCAACTACATCGACGCGGCCAGCTGCATCGCACTCGGGGTGACCGGGCCGGTGCTGCGCGCGGCCGGGCTTGCGTGGGATCTGCGCAAGACCATGCCGTACTGCGGCTACGAAACCTACGAGTTCGACGTTCCGACCTCGTTGGACGCCGACTCCTACGCCCGTTACCTCGTCCGGTTGGACGAGATGGGCGAGTCGTTGAAGATAGTGGAGCAGTGTCTGGACCGGTTGAAGCCCGGTCCGGTGATGATTGCCGACAAGAAGATCGCCTGGCCGGCGCAGTTGTCCATCGGCACCGACGGGATGGGCAACTCCCTCGACCACATCCGCAAGATCATGGGTACCTCGATGGAGGCCCTGATCCATCACTTCAAGCTGGTCACCGAAGGCTTCCGGGTGCCCCCCGGGCAGGTGTACACCTCCGTGGAGTCGCCTCGCGGAGAGCTGTCCTACCACGTAGTCAGCGATGGCGGCACCAGGCCGTACCGCGTCCACGTCCGGGAACCCAGCTTCGTCAACCTGCAGGCGGCCCCCGCGATGACCGAGGGCGGGCAGGTCGCGGATGTGATCGTCGGCGTGGCGTCCATCGACCCTGTCCTGGGGGGAGTTGACCGGTAGTGCCGCTCACCGAGGAGACCCGCGTCGCCGCGCGGGACATCATCGCCCGATACCCGCAGGGCCGGTCCCGATCCGCGCTGCTGCCGATGCTGCATCTCGTGCAGGCCGAGGACGGCTGTGTCACGTCCGAGGGCGTCGAGTTCTGCGCCACCGAACTCGGCATCACCCAGGCGGAGGTCAGCGCGGTCGCGACCTTCTACACGATGTACAAACGCCGGCCGGTCGGCGACTGGCTGGTATCGGTCTGCACCAATCTGTCCTGTGCGCTGCTCGGCGGGGAGGACGTCTACGCCCGGATCTCGGCTGATCTCGGGGTCGGCCACGACCAGACCACGCCGGACGGCGCGATCACACTGGAACACGCCGAGTGTCTGGCGGCCTGCGACTACGCGCCCGTGATGACCGTCAACTACGAGTTCTTCGACCAGGTGGACGCGGACTCCGCGAGCGAGATCGTGGACGCGCTGCGCCGCGGCGAGCGCCCGACCCCGACCCGCGGCGCACCTCTGTGCACCTTTGCCGAGGCGTCCCGCCAGCTCGCCGGTTTCCCGGACCCGCGTCCGGGCGCGGTGGCCGGTCCGGGTGTGGGCGAGCCATCCGTGGCGGGTCTGCTGGTCGCCGACGCGGAAGCGGTCGCGCAGGCCGGCGGCACGCAGGTTGACCCTCCAACGAAGGGGAGCTGACCATGCCGGTCACCCCGGTCCTCACCGGACGCTGGAACACCCCCAGGTCCTGGACGCTCGCCACCTACGAACGCACCGACGGCTACCGGGCGCTTCGCCGCGCGCTGGAGATGAGCCCGGACGAGATCATCGGGATCGTCAAGGACTCCGGACTGCGTGGCCGCGGCGGCGCGGGCTTCCCCACCGGCATGAAGTGGAGCTTCATCCCACAGGGCGACGGCAAGCCGCACTACCTGGTCATCAACGCCGACGAGGGCGAGCCCGGCACCTGCAAGGACGCGCCGCTGATGATGGCCGACCCGCACTCGCTGGTCGAAGGCATCATCATCGCGTCCTATGCGGTCCGGGCGAACCACGCCTTCATCTACCTGCGCGGGGAGCTGGTGCACTGCGGGCGCCGGCTGCGGGCCGCGGTCGCCGAGGCCTATCGGGCCGGCTACCTGGGTCGTGACATCCTCGGCAGCGGGTTCGATCTGGACCTGGTCGTCCACTCGGGTGCCGGCGCCTACATCTGTGGCGAGGAGACGGCCCTGCTCGACTCGCTGGAGGGCTGCCGCGGCCAACCCCGGCTGCGCCCGCCCTTCCCCGCGACGCACGGGCTCTACTCGTCCCCGACAGTGGTCAACAACGTCGAGACCATCGCCAGCGTCCCCTACATCATCCGCCATGGTGTCGAGTGGTTCCGGTCGATGGGCCGTGAACGCTCGCCTGGGCCGAAGATCTACAGCCTGTCCGGGCACGTGACCCGCCCGGGTCAGTACGAGGCGCCGATGGGAACCACCCTTGCCGAGCTGCTGGAGATGGCCGGTGGTATCCGCGGCGGGCGGCGGCTGAAGGCGTGGACTCCCGGTGGGTCCTCGACGCCGATGCTGACCGCGGACCATCTCGACGTCCCGCTGGACTTCGAGGGCGTGGCCGAGGCCGGTTCCCTGTTGGGCACGGCCGCCATCATGATCATGGACGAGACCGTCGACATGCTCAAGGTCGTCCGGCGCCTCACCCAGTTCTATGCGCACGAGTCCTGCGGCAAGTGCACACCGTGCCGCGAGGGGACCACGTGGATGGTGCAGATCCTCACCCGCCTGGAACGGGGAGCCGGTGACGCGGAGGATGTCGACACTCTCGTCGACGTCTGCGACAACATCTTCGGCCGGGCCTTCTGTGCGCTCGCCGATGGCGCGACCTCGCCGATCGTCTCCGGGATCAAGTTCTTCCGGGACGAGTTCATCTCGTCCACAACCGCGGCCGCATCCGGCGGTTCCGCGTCGGCGGGCCACAACGCCACCGGCTCGGCCGCGACCGACTCCGCCGCCACTGCCAGCGTCGCCGGCAAGCCGGACGCCCTCGCGGGAGCTCACTGATCACTATGACAACCGTCCCGAAGAGCGGCGCCTCGCCGCAACCGGCCACGCCCGCGCCGCCGGACCTCGTTACCCTGACCATCGACGACCTGGCGGTCAGCGTCCCCAAGGGCACCCTGATCATCCGTGCGGCCGAGCTGCTCGGAATCGAGATCCCGCGGTTCTGCGACCATCCGCTGCTTGATCCCGTCGGCGCCTGTCGGCAGTGCATCGTCGAGGTCGAGGGCCAGCGCAAGCCGGTCGCCTCCTGCACGACGACGGTGTCCACCGACATGGTCGTACGCACCCAGCTCACCTCGCCTGTCGCGAAGAAGGCGCAGGAAGGGACGCTGGAGTTCCTGCTGCTCAACCATCCGCTGGACTGCCCGATCTGCGACAAGGGCGGTGAATGCCCGCTGCAGAACCAGTCGATGGCGAACGGCAAGGCCGTCTCCCGGTTCAAGGAACCGAAGCGGACGTATCCGAAGCCGTTGGCGATCTCCACCGAGATCCTGCTCGACCGGGAACGCTGCGTGTTGTGCGCCCGGTGCACGCGGTTCTCCGCGCAGATCGCCGGCGACGCCTTCATCGAACTGTTCGAGCGGGGTGCCAACGAGCAGGTCGCGGTCAGCGAGAGCGAGCCGTTCGCGTCCTACTTCTCCGGCAACACCGTGCAGATCTGTCCGGTGGGAGCGCTGACCAGCGCGGCCTACCGCTTCCGCGCCCGGCCGTTCGACCTCGTCTCCACGCCGACCACCTGCGAGCACTGCGCCGACGGATGCGCGCTGCGGACCGACCACCGCCGTGGCAGGGTGATGCGCCGGCTCGCCGCGGACGACCCGGCCGTCAACGAGGAGTGGAACTGCGACAAGGGCCGGTTCGCCTTCACCTACGCCGGCGGCGCCGACCGGCTGCGGACCCCACTGGTCCGCGACGACTCCACCGGTGAGCTCGTCGAGGCCTCCTGGACCGAGGCACTCGCCTTCGCCGCCCGGGGGCTCGCGGAGTGCCGGGACCGCCATGGCGTTGCCGTCCTCACCGGCGGCCGGCTCACCCGTGAGGACGCCTACGCCTACGCGAAGTTCACCCGGCTCGCCCTGCGGACCAACGACATCGACTTCCGGGCCCGGCCCCACTCGGTGGAGGAGGAGGAGTTCCTCGCCCACGCCGTCGCCGGCACCGGCATCGGCGTGACCCACGCCGATCTCGAGGCTGCGCCGGCCGTGCTGCTGGTCTGCCTGGAGCCGGAGGACGAGGCGCCGATCACCTTCCTGCGGCTGCGCAAGGCCGCGACCAGGCGGGGCACGGCGGTCTTCTCGGTCGCGCCGCTGGCCACCCGGGGCCTGGCGAAGATGGCCGGGACACTGCTGCCGGTCGTCCCCGGTGGGGAGGCCGCGCTGCTCACGGCGCTCGCGGACGGTGGGGACTCTCCGGCCGGCGGGGCGCTGCGGGCTCCCGGTGCCGTGATCCTGGTGGGGGAGCGTGCCGGGGAGTCCTCCGGGACGCTCACCGCGGCGCTGCGTCTGGCCGAGGTGACCGGGGCCCGGCTCGCGTGGGTACCACGGCGGGCCGGCGAGCGTGGCGCGCTCGCGGCCGGAGCCCTGCCCTCCCTCCTTCCCGGTGGCCGGCCGGTCGTGGACGCGGCGGCGCGGGCCGAGGTCGAGGCTGTCTGGGGTGCGGCCGTTCCGGCCGGGCCGGGACGGGACACCGCCGGCATCCTCGCGGCCGTGGCCGCCGGTGAGCTCGACGGGCTCGTCATCGCCGGCGTCGACGTCGAGGATCTGCCCGACCCGGCCGCCGCGCTGGAGGCGATCGCGTCCGTGCCGTTCTGCGTGTCGCTGGAGGTACGCCGGTCCGCGGTCGCGGAGATCGCGGACGTGGTCTTCCCGGTCGCGCCGGTGGCGGAGAAGGCCGGGTCCTTCGTCAACTGGGAGGGACGCCTGCGTGCCTTCCAACGGGCTCTGGACACTCCGGCCGTCGCCGACCTGCGGGTGCTGCACATGCTGGCCGCCGAGATGGGCGTCGCTCTCGGTGTCGGTGATCCCGGTTCGACCGCCCGTGAACTCAGCCGGCTCGGCCGGGCGGGCGCCGAGGTCGGCCGGGCTCCCGCGCCGGGCGCCGCATCCTGCCCGCCACCCCGACCGGCCGCCGGTCAGGCGGTGCTGGCGAGCTGGCATCAGCTGATCGACGACGGCCGGATGCAGGACGGTGAACCGTACCTCGCGGGTACGGCCCACCCACCGAAGGCCAGGCTGTCGGCCGCTACGGCCGCCGAGATCGGCGTGGCCGCCGGCGACCCGGTCGCGATCACCAGTGGTCGGGGAACGGTCGTTCTTCCCTTGGAGATCACACCGATGCCAGACCGGGTGGTGTGGATTCCGACCTTTTCGCCCGGGTCGCACGTCCGTCGGTCGCTTGCGGGGAGTACCGGCGAGGTGGTGGGTGTCGGTGCGGGCGTCTTCGCCGCGACCAACGGCCACGGTGCGGTTGACGGCCACTTCGACGGCCATCTCGCCGTTGAGGTCGCCGTTGAGGTCGATGTCGTTGTCGGCGGGCGGACTTCCGGAGGTCGGTCATGAGCTTCGCCGCATCATCGTTCCCGCCGGCGCTGGCCGCCGCCGGCGATCCGGACCTGTCGGTCTTCGGTGGCGACCCGTTCTGGTTGATCCTCCTCAAGGCCGTCGCCGTGTTCGCGTTCCTGCTGCTGATGACGCTGTTCGCGATCGTTTTCGAGCGCAAGGTCGTCGCCCGGATGCAGCAGCGGATCGGCCCGAACCGTCATGGTCCCAAGGGTTGGCTGCAGAGCCTCGCCGACGGCGTGAAGCTCATGCTGAAAGAGGACATCATCCCGGTTCTCGCGGACCGGCCGGTTTTCATCCTCGCGCCCATCGTCTCCGCGATCCCGGCATTCCTCGCGTTCGCGGTGATCCCGTTCGGGCCCGAAGTATCGATCTTCGGTCACCACACCGCCCTGCAACTCGCGGACCTGCCGGTCGCGGTCCTGTTCGTGCTGGCCGCGTCCTCGCTGGGCGTGTACGGGCTCATCCTCTCGGGATGGGCAAGTGGGTCCACCTATCCGTTGCTGGGGTCGTTGCGGTCGGCAGCCCAGATCATCTCCTACGAGGTGGCAATGGGATTGTCCTTCGTCGCGGTGTTCCTCAACTCGGGGACGCTGTCGACGTCGGGCATCGTCGCGGGCCAGCGTCACTGGTGGAACGTGGTGCTGGTGCCGTCCTTCATCATCTACTGCATCGCGATGGTCGGCGAGACCAACCGGACGCCGTTCGACCTTCCCGAGGCCGAAGGCGAACTGGTCGGCGGTTTCCACACCGAGTACAGCTCGATCAAGTTCGCGTTCTTCTTCCTCGCCGAGTACATCAACACGGTCACCGTGTCCGCGGTGGCGACAACGCTGTTCCTCGGCGGATGGCAGCCACCACCGATCCCGTTCCTCTCGCACTTCGACACCGGCTGGTTCCCGGTGATCTGGTTCGTGCTGAAGCTGCTGGCGTTCCTGTTCCTCTTCATCTGGCTGCGTGGCACGCTGCCCCGGCTGCGGTACGACCAGTTCATGGCGTTCGGCTGGAAGGTGCTCATCCCGACCGGGCTGGTCTGGCTGCTCGCCGTGGCAACGTTCAAGACCTACCGGGAGAACGTGACCGACCGGACGCCGTGGCTGATCGGCTTCGGGATCGTCGTGGGCGTTCTGCTTGTCATCACGATTGCCGATCCTGGTGCGCGTAAACATCAGGAGCGTCTCGACGCCGCCGAGCGGGAGCGTACGGCGAACGCCCCCAGCCTGGACCGCATTCCGTGGCCCCCGCCGGCCGCCGCCAGCCCGAACCGACCGTCGTCCGTCATCACCGCGGGTGGACCGCGTCAGGAGAGCTGAGCCATGGGGATCCTCGACCCCTACAAGGGATTCGGTGTCACCTTCTCGACAATGTTCAAGAAGCCGACGACCGAGCAGTATCCGGAGGAGAAGAAGCCGACCGCGCCTCGCTTCCACGGACGACACCAGCTCAACCGGCATCCCGACGGGTTGGAGAAGTGCGTCGGATGCGAACTGTGCGCATGGGCCTGCCCGGCGGACGCGATCTATGTGGAAGGCGCGGACAACACCGACGAGGAGCGCTACTCCCCGGGGGAGCGTTACGGACGCGTTTATCAGATCAACTATCTGCGCTGCATCCTGTGCGGGTTGTGTATCGAGGCGTGCCCGACCCGGGCGCTGACCATGTCGAACGACTACGAGCTCGCCGACGACAGCCGTTCCGATCTCATCTTTACCAAGGAGCAGCTGCTCGCCCCGTTGCGCGAGGGGATGACAGCACCGCCGCATCCGATGTTCCTCGGTGACAGCGAGACGGACTACTACACATTCGACCCGAACCGCACGGGTCCCTTCGATGCTTCCGCGGCTGCGGTACCCGGGTCCGCCTACCCGGACGAGGCCCGCGCCGAGGGTTCGGAGCTGGCCCGATGAACGGACAGATCCTCATCTCCGCGGCCGGGGAGTTCACCCGGACGTCCACCGGCGAGGCCGCAACATTCTGGATTCTCGCACCGGTCGCGGTCCTCGCGGCACTGGGTATGGTGCTTGCCCGTAACGCCGTGCACGGGGCGCTGCTGCTGGTCGCGAATCTTTTCTGCCTGGCCGTGTTCTACATGCTGCAGGATGCCCCGTTCCTCGGTTTTGTGCAGATCATCGTGTACACCGGGGCAATCATGGTGTTGTTCCTGTTCGTCCTCATGCTCGTGGGCGTGGACTCCTCGGACTCCCTGGTGGAGAACCTGCGCGGTCAGCGGATAGCGGCAATCATTCTCGGGGCCGGGTTCGCCGGACTACTGGTCTTCCCGATCGGCGGGGTGATCGAGGGAACCCGCGCCGCCGGGCTCACCGCAGCCAACGACGGCGGCAACATCCAGGCGATTGCCCGGCTTCTGTTCACCGACTACGTGTTTGCCTTCGAGATCGTGTCCGCGCTGCTCATCATTGCCGCGGTCGGCGCCATGGTGCTCGGCCACCGCGAGCGTGTCGGCGGAAAGGTCACGCAGAAGGAAATGCTCAGGCGACGGTTTGCCACCGGCGGCCCGGTCACCCCCGTCGCCGGGCCCGAGGTGTACGCGCGCCCCGACGCACCGAGGGCGCCATCGGTGCTGCCCGGACCGCCCGCAGATCTCCCGGCGTTGCCGCCGGAGAGTTCTCATGGCCTGTCTGCGCGTGGTAACGGCAACGACTCGCGTCCGGTCGGAGCCGGGAAGGGGACGAACCGGTGAATCCCGCGAACTACCTGATCCTGTCCGGCCTGCTGTTCAGCATCGGCGCGGTCGGCGTCCTGCTGCGGCGTAACGCCATCGTGGTGTTCATGTGTATCGAACTGATGCTCAACGCGGCGAACCTGACCCTGGTCACGTTCTCCAGAATCAACGGAACACTGGACGGGCAGATCATCGCCTTCTTCGTGATGGTGGTTGCCGCCGCTGAGGTGGTGGTCGGGTTGGCGATCATTCTTGCGATTTTCCGAACCCGCAGGTCCGCGTCCGTGGACGACGTGAACCTGCTTAAGTACTAGCCGGCCGATCGACGGCTGTGGTGCCAGGCGCAGTGACGAAATGGTGGCCGGAACTCCGGTTACGGCAGAACGGACGATGAGTGCAGTGACGCATATACACCATGGCCGTGCACGCGGTCGCGGCCATGCGGCCGGTTGCCATGCACACGGTTGCGAGGTATGCCATGCCGCATGAGGCCCAGTACGCGGCCGCCAGCGGCTCGTTCTCGGTGATGTGGCTGCTGCTGGTGCTGCCACTGGCGGGGGCGGCGATCCTGCTCCTGGGGGGACGCCGCACGGACCGGTGGGGCCATCTGCTGGGAACCGGGGCCTCCGCCGCGAGTTTTGTCGTCGGGCTGGTGCTGTTCTTCGGGCTGCTGGGCCGTAGCGGTGACAACCGGGCAGTCTCCCAGCACCTGTACTCGTGGATTCCGGTCAATGGCTTCCAGGTGGACGCCGGGCTGCTGTTCGACCAGTTGTCCGCGGTGTTCGTGTTGCTGATCACCGGGGTGGGGACGCTCATCCACATCTACTCGGTCGGCTACATGGCACATGATCTCGAGCGGCGGAAGTTCTTCGCCTACATGAACCTGTTCCTTGCGTCCATGTTGCTGCTCGTGCTCGGTAACAACTTCCTCGTCCTCTACGCGGGCTGGGAACTGGTCGGGCTCTCGTCCTACCTGCTCATCAAGTTCTGGGAGTACAAGCCTGCCGCGGCGACCGCCGCGAACAAGGCCTTCTACATGAACCGGGTCGGCGACGTGGGGCTGGCGCTGGCAATCATGCTGATGTTCGCCACGGTGGGAAGCACGAACTACGACACCGTGTTCGGCGCGGCGGCCGCAGGTGTCATCGGTTACGGGACGCTGACCGCGATCGCCCTGTTGCTGTTGCTGGGCGCCTGCGGAAAGTCCGGTCAGTTCCCGTTGCAGGCGTGGTTGCCGGACGCGATGGAGGGCCCGACCCCGATCTCGGCGCTCATTCACGCCGCCACCATGGTGACGGCTGGGGTGTATCTCATCGCCCGGGCCAACCCGGTCTTCACGGGCAGCCAGGCGGCCCGGACCGTTGTGGTCGTCATCGGCGCCGGCACGATTCTGATCGGCTGTGTCATCGGATGCGCCTACGACGACATCAAGAAGGTGCTGGCCTACTCGACGGTGAGCCAGATCGGGTACATGTTCCTGGCGGTCGGACTCGGCCCGGCAGGTTACGCGCTCGGCATCATGCATCTGCTGGCGCACGGATTCTTCAAGGCGGGACTCTTCCTCGGGTCGGGCTCGGTCATCCACGCGATGAACGACGAGCAGGACATGCGAAAATACGGTGGTCTGTGGCGACTGATGCCGGTCACCTGGGTGACGTTCGGCCTGGGCTATCTAGCCATCATCGGTTTCCCCGGTCTGTCCGGGTTCTTCACCAAGGACAAGATTATTGAGGCGGCCTTCGACAAGGGGGGTACCAGCGGGTACCTGCTGGGAACGGCTGCGCTGCTCGGCGCGGGTATCACCGCCTTCTACATGACGCGGCTGTTCCTCATGACCTTCCACGGTGAGCGTCGCTGGTCGCACGACGGACCCGAGGCGAAGCATCCCCACGAGTCCCCGACCGTCATGACCGGGCCGATGGGGGTGCTGGCCGTCGGCTCGGTGTTCGCCGGCGGGCTGTTCGTCCTCGGCGGCTCCCTGCAGAACTGGCTGGCACCCGTGGTCGGGGAGAGCGTCGAGACCGGCGCCCACACGATGTCCCCGGCGGTTTTGACCGCCCTCACCCTGGTCGTCGCCGCCGGCGGCTTCGCCGGTGCCTACCTGCGCTATCAGCTTCGCCCGGTCGAGGCGGTCGCCCGGCCCGACTCCGACGTCGGCCTGGTCACTGTCGCCGCTCGACATGATCTATATGCGAACACGTTCAACGAGGCCGTGTTCATGCGCCCGGGTCAGTACTTCACCCGGTTCCTGGTCTGGCTGGACACGGTCGGGGTGGACGGCGTGGTCCGGGGCACCGCCGCTGCGGTCGGCGGGCTGTCCGGACGGCTGCGCCGCACCCAGACCGGGTTCGTCCGCTCCTACGCGTTGTCGATGTTGGGAGGTGCCGTCCTCGTGGTCGGCGCGCTTTACCTGGTAAAGGCCGGATGACGTGAGCACCTTTCCCTGGCTGACGGTCCTGCTGGTTGTCCCGGCCGTGGCGGCGGTGGTCGTCGCGGCCGTACCGCGGAGGTTCTCCACCGCGGCCAAGCAGATCACCCTTGCGGTCACGCTCGTGGAGTTCGTGGTGGCGCTGCTCGCGACCATCACGTACGAGCCGTCGCGGGCCGGTTTCCAGTTCGCCCAGAAGTACTGGTGGATCAAGCAGTTCGGTGTCTCCTACTCGGTGGGCGCCGACGGGATCTCGCTGGTGCTCATCCTGCTCGCGACGCTGCTGGTACCGGTTGTCGTCCTGGCCTCCTGGGACGAGGTGCAGGCTCCGGGTGCGCAGGCTGCGGGCACGGGGGTTGCGGGTGCCGGCGCATCGACGGCGAGTCGGCGCAGCGTCCCCGCCTTCTTCGCGCTGCTGCTCGTCCTGGAAGCGGGGATGGTCGGTGTCTTCGCGGCAACCGACGTCTTCCTCTTCTATGTCTTCTTCGAGGCCATGCTGATCCCGATGTACTTCCTGATCGGCAGTTACGGCCCGGTCAAGGAGCAGGCGCAGCGGTCCTACGCGGCAGTGAAGTTCCTGCTGTACAGCCTGTTCGGTGGGCTGCTGATGCTCGCCGCGGTGATC
>NZ_CAKKTK010000072.1:0-23725 GCF_920656135.1 Frankia sp. Cppng1_Ct_nod
GGACGTCCCAACGCCACCACCAATGATCGACCGTGTGGAGTCACGAGCAGAACAGGGTTGAAACCCAACAATCGTCGTGAACCGTACAACCCTAACGCGGAAAGTGAGCATCCAGCCACCCTGACGTAGGCCTAGCGCGACCGGTGCGCCCCGCGGAACACGAGCGGACGCCACTCGGAGCGGCCCGCGAGCAGGAGTAGGTGGTTTCCGTCATCCGGGCGACTGTTTCCACCTACAGAGACGCTTCCCGATACCCGGGCGGGCGCAGACCCTCGGCGAGCCCGACACCCGGGCGGGCGGTGGTAGTGACCACCAGGAGTACCCGGCGGCCGCCCTGTTGGCCGACCGGTACGCCGCACTGCATGACCGGTCGGCACGATGCCGCGCTCGAAAAACACCACCCTCGGGAATGACATGTTCACCTGTTGTGTTCCTCGCGATGAGCGAGGGGTTGCTTACCCTTCGAGTGTTTCGCTTGGCTTGCCGTGATAGCCGGAAGCATCCGATACGCGGGCCAACACCCTGGGCTGCCCGACAGGTGGGGCACGACTATGTCTTCGAAGCGACGCGCACAGCCACGGCTCCATATCGGCCGGCTGCTGCCCCTGCCCCTTGGCGTCGCCGCCATCACGACGGCTGTCCTGCTCGGTCAGTGTGGGACCTCGTCCCCGCCGTCGGCAGCCGCGGTGCCCGGTGCGCCGCTGGCCGGGGCAGCGGGGAAGGCCGCGACGGGCGGGCTGGTGCCGACCGGCGCGGCCTCGGTGACATCACCCTCGCCGACCGGGAGCCTCCTGCCATCTGCCCCGGCATCTGCCCCGGCGTCGACCGTGCCGGCTGTGGTCCTCGCCGCGGCGGTCGCGTCCCCGGCGGCCGGCTCCGGCTGGGGGGCACCCGTGTTCGCCGACGACTTCACCGGGTCGTCCCCCGACACCCGCAACTGGTTCATCTACGACTCCCCGGGTGACCCGACCCAGGCCCGCTCCCGGGACCGGGTGGAGATGAACGGCGGGGAGCTGCAGCTACGCGGTGGCCTCGACCCGCAGGGCCGGGACCTCACCGGCGGTGTCGCGACCACGCTCAACCAGCTCTACGGCCGCTGGGAAGCCCGGATCCGTGTCGACACGGGCGCGGGCTACTCCGCCGTGGCGATGCTGTGGCCGCAGTCCGAACATGTACCCCCCGACGGGTCGATCGGTTTCCTCGAAGCACCCGCCAACACCCGGCCGAAGATCGGCCTGTCCGTGCACAACGGCCCCGACAACGCCGTCATGAAAACAACTCTCACCGCCGACCTGACACAGTGGCGGACCGTCGCCGTCGAGTGGCTACCCGACCGGATCACCTTCTCCATCGACGGCGCCGTCGTTTACACGGTTAGCCGGCCCTCGTCCGGCGCCAACCCGATCCCGGGCACATCCCCGATGCACCTGGCGTTGCAAATCGACAAGGACTGCGCCGCGGCGTCGTGCCGGGACGCGAACACCCCGCCGTGCGTCACCATGCACATCGACTGGGTCCACATCTACCGCAAGCCCGCTTAGCTTGATTTTTAACCTCGGGCCTGGGGTGTGTGGCCGGGATGTGGTCTGACGGGGTGAAGTAGCCACACGCAGACGGCCACCCGTGATCCTTCGGAGTGAATCAGACTTCGGAGGATGGGGGTGGCCGTGCGGCCAAGTGTGCCAGGGGTATCCGTGGTGGTCGAGAGTGACCGTGTGGTCTGTCTTGACCGGCTGATCGGGTTCCGGTCGGAGTTGTATCGCTGTCTGCCTCGGCGAGGCGATGCCTTGTTCGAGCTGTGCGATGCGGTGTTATGCAGTGACGGGCCGGTGGTGTCCCTGCCGGAACTGTCGTTGACCGGGCTGCACTGCCACCGGTCGTGTCGCTGTGACGGCACCCGGCAGACCATCCCGGGCTGGCCCTACTCGGTGATCGCCGCGCTCGGCCGGGGTCGGACGTCGTGGACCGCCCCGCTCGACCTCGTGCGCCTGCGCCCCACCGACGATCCCACCGAGGTCACCGCCACGCAGATCCGCGATCTGCTTCAACGTCTGACCGCCGCCGGGCAGTGGTGCGCGGGCGACCCGCCGGTGCTCATCGTGTGCGATGCCGGCTACGACCTCGTGCGGTTGACCTGGCTGTTGCGTGAGGAACCCGTGCGGCTCCTGGGACGTGTCCGCGCCGACCGGGTGATGTACACCCCCGCCCCGGCCGGGCGCCGGGACGGCAAGCCCGGCCGTCCACCCCGCCACGGAGCGCAGTTCAGGTTCGCCGACCCCGCCAGCTGGCACCTGCCCGACCAGACGGCCACCGGCAGCCACACCCGGTTCGGGACAGTGATCGCCCGCTGCTGGGGAGGGCTGCATCCGAAACTGGAGCGCCGCTCGTCCTGGGCCGATCACACCGGCGGCCTGCCCATCGTGGCGGGCACCGTCGTCCACGTCACCGTCGACCATCTGCCCCACAGCCGTACTCCCCAGCCGCTGTGGTTGTGGTTCAGCTGCCCCGATCCGGCGGCCTGCGATCTGGAGCTGCTGTGGCGGACCTACCTCCGCAGGTTCGATCTTGAACATGTCTTTCGTTTCTGGAAGCAGACCCTCGGGTTGACCCGGCCTCGCGTGCGCAGCGGTGAGCAGGCCGATCGCTGGGCCTGGCTGCTGATCGCCGTCTACACCCAGCTGCGTCTCGCCCGGCATCTCACCGACGACCTGCGCCACCCCTGGGAGAAACCCCTCACCCCGGACAGGCTCATCCCCGCCCGGGTCCGCCGGGGTTTTCGCCGCATCCGCCGCGCGGCCGGGATTCCGGCCAGCGCGCCGAAACCCGCCCGGCCCGGCCCAAGGGCCGTACCTCCACCCCCGCGCCCCGCCACCCCGTCGGGAAGAAGCAGCGCAAAGCGGACATGCCCCGGCGCGGCGGAAAGAAGCAAGCAGATCAAGCAGGTTAAAAATCAAGCTTAGAGCGCCCAGCAATAGGGGTGTGGATCAAGGTATGGGGTTGCGAGTACAGGTGACCGGCTTCTCGTAGGACGACAACGGGGGCCTCGTTGTCGTCAGTCTGGTTGCTGGTTGTGACCAGAAGATCCCGAGTCCACCGCCGTAGGCGGATGCAATGGCTCGCCAGCGTCGCATCGTTGTGACGTGGTGGAGCGAACACACCGGAGTCCCGCCGGATGTCGGAGATTCCGGACAGGGGCACGTCAGGATGGCGGATGCGCGGTACACGCGGTTCAGGAGGGGATGGAAGGGGATCTGTTGTGGTCGATGGTCAACCCGTGTCACGGGGTGGGCAGTCGGACCTGCTGGCGGAGCGGGCCATTCGGGTAACGACGGTTGCGGCGGTGGCCACGGTTGCGGCGGTCGCCGCGTTCGTCTCCTACCGCCACATGCGCGGTGTCGCGCTTGAGCATGGGGAGGACTCCATGACCGCGGCGGTCCTGCCATTCAGCGTGGACGGGCTGATCGTGGCCGCATCCATGGCGATGCTGGCGGACCGGCGCCGTGGCCGGGGCCGGTCCTGGCTGTCCTACATTCTGCTCGTGTTGGGCGCATGCGCGTCGCTGGCGGCCAACGTCCTGCACGCCGATCCGACCCTGGCGGCGCGGGTCATCGCGGGCTGGCCTCCGCTGGCCCTGCTCGGCTCCTATGAACTGCTGATGCGCCAGATCCACCCTGCCCGCCGTAGATCCACCCTCCAGCCGTACCAGACCAGCGCCGCCGTCAGCGTCCCGGTGCCGCGGGAGAAACAGCCAAGGCCTGGATTGGCACTGCTGTTTCCTCCTCCACCGGCGCCCGGTACCGCTGACCCGGGTGACAAGGAGCACGATGGTAGGGACGACATGGACGGTGGCGCCGCAATGGAATCCTTCTCGCCTTCCGCAGAGCCGCCTTCCGCAGAGCCGCCTTCCACCGAAGTCGTGTCCACGGCGTTGGACGCCACCGGAAAACGCGATGCCATCGTTCACGCGCTGGAACAGACCGGCGGGTCGGCTGCCGCAGCCGTGGCGTTGCTGGCCGCCCAGGGACTCAAAGTCAGCAAGAGCTGGGTATATCAGGTTCGTAAGAACACCCGCTTCGTCGACGTTGACACCGGCCCACTTCCGCTGGCCGCCCGCCACCACGTCCATCTGACCCGAGGTCTGGGAAGAGGAATAAATCAGAATCTGGCCGGCGCCCGGCCGTCGGAAGCCGAGGCCCGGTAGCTTCTGATGTCGTCATCAGCGGGTGGTCAGGCGATCCGCACCAGCGGCAGGTACGAGGAGTCACGTGAGATCGTGGCGGTACCTGATGTCGTCGTGGTGTTCGACACCGCACTGAGTATGAGCGGTGTCCCAGCCGTGCTCAGGTCGCTTGCGGCTGCCGCGGAGAATACCGCCACCAGCGCGATTCCAGCGGCAGCCATGCCGCGCACAAAGGCATTGGGGATGTGCCGACCGTTTTCCCGGACAGTGCTGGAAGCTGAATGCGCTGAACCCATGACGATCTCCTTCGGTCAAACTGGCTTTCTGTTCTGGGAACAGGTAATCAGGTGGGCCTGGGTGCGGCCTGGGTGCTGGCTGTGCGTTTGCTGTGCGCCATCGGTGTCGCTGTCCTCCGCCTGAACGTGTCTGTAGGTGGAAACCTTCGTGATAGTGACGGTTTCCACCTACAGTGTTCCTAACTGGTTTGTTGCGTCAGGTCGTAGACGGTCTGACCGCCGACCGTCGTCGAGGTGAAGTGCCCCTTGACCCAGCTGGTGATCTCGCTGCCGGTGCCGTTGCTGGTCGGGCCGCCCATCCCCCCTCCCGAGCCGGCGATGAAGTAGTGGATCTTTCCGGCGGCGACGTAGGCCTGGAAGGCCGCGAGGGTGGGTGTGGCGTCGCTGCCGTTGAACCCGCCGATGGACATGACCGCCTTACCGCTGGAGAGCTCAAGGGGACCGGCGGTCTGGGAGCCGACCGTGGCCGCGGCCCAGGTGTTGGTGGTCTTCCGCAGCAGTGCCACCAGCTCGGCGTTGGCTGTCTGGCCGTCCGCTCCGCCGAATCCACCCATCCCACCGAATCCGCCGGTGGGGCCGGAGGATGTGCTGGACGAACCGGTCGTGCCGCTGGTCGTGCCGCTGGTCGTGCCGCTGGTCGTGGTACCGCCTGCCCCGAAGCCTCCCGCAGGGGTGCCACCCGCGGACGGTCCTCCTCCGGACGACCTCCCGCCGGAGGGCATCCCGCCCGGAGCGCCGCCGCCGGGGCCGCCCATGGAACTGGTACTGCCCGGCCCGACCGTCGGGATGGGGCCGGAGTGCGAGTGCGAGGTGGTGCTGACGGCATAGCCGGCTGTGCCGGCGAGACCCGTGAGCAATGCTGCTGTCGCGATCACGATCGCGCCCCTGCGCAGGAGATGTCCGCCGGCCAGCAGCCCGGCGACGGCGACCGCGGCGAGGACAAGCACTGCATAGCGCAGCCACGGGGTCCAGTCGGGGGTGCGGTCGAGCAGGCTGTAACTCCAGCCCGCGGTTACCGAGACGAGCACGGACGCCGCAACGCGGGCGAACCAGGTCTCCCGCCGGTCCCACAGCAGTCGTCCGGTGACCGCTACCAGCGCGGCGACGGCCGGAGCGAGCGCGATCGTGTAGTAGGGGTGAATGGTGCCCTGCATGTAGCTGAACACGATCCCTGTCACGAGCAGCCAGCCGCCCCAGAGGACGAGCGCGGCCCGGGTGCGGTCGGTGCGCGGTGCCCGGCGGGTGAGCCACAGGCCGGCGAGCAGGCTGAGCAGTGCCGTGGGGAGCAGCCAGGAGATCTCCAGGCCCATTTCCGAGCGGAACAGCCGGGTCAGGCCGGTGGCACCGCCGAAGCCGCCGCCTCCGCCGCCGCCTCCTCCTCCACCACCGGCTCCACCACCACCGTTACCGGCGCCACCGAACAACCGGCCGAGGCCGTTGTAACCGAATGCCAGCTCCAACACGCTGTTGTTCGTCGACCCGCCGATGTACGGGCGGGAGGACGCCGGCCACAGTGACACGATCGCGACCCACCAGCCCGCCGAGGCGACGAGTGCGCAGACGGAGGCGAGAAGCTGGACGATGCGGCGTCGCAGCCCGGTCGGGGCGGCGATCAGGTAGGTGAGGCCGAACGCGGGGACGACGAGCAGTGCCTGGCCCATCTTGGTGAGGAAGCCGAATCCGAGGGCGACCCCGGCCAGCGCAAGCCATTTCGTGCTGGCCGACTCGACCGCCCGCACCGTGCAGTACGCACCGGCGACCAGGAGCAGGACGAGAAGCGCATCCGGGTTGTCGAACCGGAACATCAGGGCCGCGGCCGGGGTGAGGGCCAGCGCCGTGCCGGCCAGCAGGCCGGCGGTCGGCCCCGACCATCGGCGCACGGTCGCGTACAGCAGCCCTACCGCGGCGATGCCTTCGAGCGCCTGTGGGGCGAGCATGCTCCAGGAGGAGAACCCGAAGATCCGTCCGGACAGCTCCATCATCCACAGGGACGCCGGTGGCTTGTCGACGGTGATGAAGTTGGACGAGTCGAAGGAGCCGAAGAAGAACGCCTTCCAGCTCTTCGTGCCGGCCTGTACGGCGGCGGCATAGAAGTCGTTGGCGTTGCCGGAGGCCCCGAGATTCCACAGGTAGAGGACGGCGGTGGCGGTAAGCAGGCCGAGTAGCTGGCCGAAGGTGGCCCGATCATAGCCTTCCTCGCGCCACCGAAGGCCCACACGGTGTAGAGCTGATCGGGCCCGCAGGGGGTTGTTCCGGCGTCCTCGCGGCAGGCCCTGTTTCGCGCCGGGCGGACGCTCCTCGCCGTCGTGCTCGGGATGTTGATCCGGATGCTGCTCCGGCGGGTTGGCCGGGGGAAGCAGAGTCGAGGCGGACACAGGCGGCTCTCCGATCGGTATGTGGTGGACGACGTGCTCTGGGGGCGCTGTCGGAATGCGGCGTCTGCGGGCGGGCTCATGCCTGCTGGCGGCGCGGATGGAAGACCCAGGCGCGCAGCAGCAGGAACCGCAGCACTGTCGCGGTGAGGTTGGCGCCGACCAGGACGCCGAGCTCCAGCAGCCGTCCGGGGTGGTTGGCCAGCGCGTTGAGAGCGGCCAGCGACCCGCTGGTGAGTCCGAGTCCCAGGCCGAAGACGACAAGGCCCTCGAGTTGGTGGCGGCCGGCGCGGGTGCGGCCTCGCACGCCGAAGGTCAACCGCCGGTTTGCGGCGGTGTTCGCGACCGCGGTGAGCAGCAGCGCGAGCAGGTTCGCGGCCTGGGCGCCCGCCACCCCGCGCAGCAGCAGGAACAGGATCAGGTAGGCCAGGGTGCTTGCCACCCCGATGCCGGTGAACCGCACCAGTTGCCTGGGCAGACCGACCGGCACGCCGGGGACGGACGGTTCCAGCGGTGCGCGTCCGAGCTGGCGGCGCAGGTCGCTGACGGGCAGGGCTCCGGTGGCCAGGGCGCGTCCGACCCGGACGACGCCTTTGAGATCGGCCAGGGCGGTGCTCCTGACGTCGACGCGGCTGTCGGGATCGTCGACCCAGTCCACCGGAACCTCGTGGATCCGCAGCCCGGCCCGCTCGGCGAGAACCAGCAGCTCCGTGTCGAAGAACCAGCCGGTGTCCTCGATCAGCGGAAGTAGCTGTGCGGCGATGTCGGAGCGGATGGCCTTGAAGCCACACTGAGCGTCGGAGAACCGGGCGGCGAGCGTGCTGCGCAGGATGAGGTTGTAGCAGCGGGAGATCACCTCCCGTTTGGCGCCGCGAACGACCCGTGAGTCGCGCGACAGGCGGGTTCCGATCGCGAGGTCGGAATGCCCGGAGATCAGTGGGGCGACCAGTGGCAACAGCGCAGCCAGGTCCGTGGACAGGTCGACGTCCATGTAGGCCAGCACCGGGGCGTCGGACGCCGACCAGACCGCATGCAGGGCGCGCCCGCGGCCCTTCTGATCGAGATGTACGACGGCGACCTCGGCGATGGCGGCCTGCAGCGTCTCCGCGATGGCGAGGGTCGCGTCGATGCTGGCGTTGTCGGCGATCGTGATCCGAAAGGGGTACGGGAAGGTCCTGGTCAGGTGTGTGTGCAGGCGACGTACGCACGGCTCCAGGTCGGCCTGCTCGTTGTAGACGGGGATGACCACGTCCAGCACTGGCGCGGGGTGGGCCGCCGGGACGGGCTTGCGGGTGGGCTGTGGGGCGGTCCGACCGCTCGCGTCCTGCGGGGTGAAGGTCACGGTGGGCATGTACCTACGGTCGGTCCGGGAGCTGTCGGCTCCTTGTGCCGTACCTGTGCCTTTCCTATGAGCCTGTCTGTGACCGAGCCTGCCTGTGACCTGGGGCGCCGGGGGGTTATCGGCGGGGTACGGGGACCTCGGCGGGCACCGGTAGCACCGGTAGCACCGGCAGCACCGGCAGCACCGGCGCTACCGGCTCCGGGGCGGGAATGTGCATGGGCAGGCGCACGATGAACGCGGTCTGACCAGGGCGGCTCGTTACGCCGACGCTGCCGTGATGGGCGGTGACGACGGCGTTGACGATGGCGAGACCCAGCCCGGTGCTTCCGGCCGCGCGGGAGCGCGAGCTGTCGCCGCGGGCGAACCGTTCGAACACGGACGGCAGAAGGTCGGGCGGGATGCCCGGTCCGTCATCGAGGACGGCGAGGACGGCCGTGTCGGGGGAGCGGGCGGTGAGGCTCGCGGTGACCACCGTGCCCGGCGGGGTGTGGGTGCGGGCGTTGGCGAGCAGGTTCGCCAGCACCTGGTGCAGGCGGGCCGCGTCCCCGGTGACGATCAGTGGCTCGTCGGGCAGGTCGAGCTGCCAACGGTGGTCGGGCCCGGCGGCGTGCGCGTCGCTCACCGCGTCCATGACGAGCAGGGACAGGTCGACCGGCTCGGCGTCGAGGGGACGGCCGGTGTCCAGCCGCGCGAGCAGGAGCAGGTCCTCGACCAGGCTGGTCATCCTGGTCGCTTCGGACTCCACCCGGCTGAGCGCGTGGGCGACGTCGGGGGGTACCCGGTCACGGCCGCGGCGGGTCAGCTCGGCGTATCCGCGGATGGCCGCCAGTGGGGTCCGCAGTTCGTGGCTGGCGTCCGCGACGAACTGGCGGACCTTCATCTCGCTGGCCTGACGTGCGGTGAGCGCTGCGGCGACATGGCCGAGCATGCTGTTGAGCGCCGCCCCGACCTGCCCGACCTCGGTGCGCGGGTCGGTGTCCGCTTCCGGGACGCGTTCGGCCAGGGCGACCTCGCCGCGGTCCAGGGGAAGTCGGGTGACCCGCCTCGCGGTGGTCGCGACCCGTCGCAGCGGGCGTAGTGCGAGGCGGACGATGGTGGTGCCGGCGAACCCGGTGGCGAGCAGGCCGATCCCGGCGACGGCGGCTTCGACGGCGGCCAGTTGGTACAGCGTCGCCTGGACGGGGCGCAGCGGAAGCCCGGTGAGGAGCACGTCCCCGTCCGGCATCCGGCGGGCGATCACCCGGAACTCCCCGTTGCCGCCGATCGTGCGGGTATGCGGACGTTCGTCGGCAGGGACCGCGCTCAGAGCCGCCGCGGCCGTCGTGTCCAGAGGCTGGAGCGAGCCGTTGTCACTGATGATCCCAGCCCTTGCGACCACGCCGGCGGTCAGCCGGGCTCCCAGCGTGCCCGCGGACTGGCCCGGTGGCAGCAGGAAGTCCGGACGGACACCGGTGGTCCCGGCCGATGGCTCCGGCGTGCCATCGGGGTTCCCCGGACGCTGGTCGAAGGCATCCTGGGAGCGGCCGACAGCGGCGACGAGTTGGGCGTCCAGACGTCCCACCAGGATGTGCTGCAGCGCGACCTCGGTGACGACTCCCACCACTAGGCACATCGCCGCGAGCAGGCTGACCAGGCCCGCGACGAGGCGGGTCCGAAGCGACCACCCGACCCGCCGCCGCCGACTACTCACGGCTACTTCTCGCCGGGCTTCAGGACGTACCCGGCACCTCGCACGGTGTGGATCATCGGTGCGCGACCGGCGTCGATCTTCTTCCGTAGGTAGGAGATGTAGAGCTCGACAACGTTGGCCTGGCCCCCGAAGTCGTAGTTCCAGACCCGGTCGAGGATCTGGCTCTTACTCAGCACCCGACGCGGATTGCGCATCAGGAACCGCAACAGCTCGAACTCGGTGGCCGTGAGTTCGATCCGGTTGTCGCCACGCCGCACCTCATGACTGTCCTCGTCCAGGGCGAGGTCGCCGACGACCAGCTCGGAGGAGGTGCGCTGGGATGCCGCACCGGCCCGGCGCATCAGTCCGCGGAGCCGGGCGACGACCTCCTCCAGGCTGAACGGCTTGGTCACGTAGTCGTCCCCGCCGGCAGTGATCCCTGCGATGCGGTCCTCCACCGCGTCCCGCGCGGTCAGGAACAGCACCGGAACGTCGGTGTCCTGCGCCCGCAGACGGCGCAGCACCTCCAGACCGTCGATGTCGGGCAGCATCACGTCCAGCACCACCGCGTCCGGGCGGAACTCCCGGGCCGCGCGCACCGCGCCGAGCCCGTCCCCGGCCATGCGGACATCCCAGCCCTCATAGCGCAACGCCATCGACAACAGCTCGGACAGTGCGGGCTCGTCATCGACGACGAGCACCCGCAGCGTCGTACCGTCCGCGCGGCGCAGCGCGGGGAGCGTCCGGCGCGCGGTCAGGGCCGACTGGGCCGCCGGCTGGGCCGCGTCGCCGGCCGACCCGCCGGGGGTTCCCGACCCGTCGGGGGATAACACCATGGCAGTCATGCAAACACGGTGACGACGTCACCTGTGGCGCGGCCATGCGTTTCCTGTGAATTTCCTGTGCGCTCGTGCGGCATGTTCCCGTCCGCGGGGGAGACGGTCGCGAACATCGACGGCCCACTGCCACCGTCCGGATCGGGACACAGTAGTCTTCGCACCGCCAGATGCGCACAGGGTGTAAAGCCGGCGAGCGTGACCTTACCGGTCGTAACACCCGGACGGGTGTGTCGCGACTGTTCGTCAACGGGGGTAAGGCGTGCCGGACTCGGCCATCGTGGATGTTCCGATCGGTCTCATCCTGGTGTTCGCCATCGGCAGCGTCGCGGTCTCCCGCATCAATGAGACCGTGTTCGGGTTGATGGGATACCGCGGCCGGCAGCTCGAGGCCGAACTGCGCCGCATCTTCGGCGACGAGCCGGTCGACCACACCGGCACGACCGCGGACACGAGCCGGACGGCCCAGCTCCTCGACGGCCCGCTGCGGGGGCTGCGCTCAGGCGGGCATGCGGGTCCGGTACCCGACCTCGGGGCCGTGTCCGTCGTACGCAGCGCGTGGCGGCGTGCCCGTCATGTGCGCCTGCCGTCCTACATCCCGTCGGCCGCCTTCGCCCGCGGTGTGCTCGACATGGTGGAGCCCCCCGCGCGGGTGCTGCTCAGCCGGATGGACCACACCACGATCCCCGACACCGCCCGTCCGGCATTCGACGAGGCACACCGGTCACTCACCGACACCACGGCCGCCGCGCTGTCCGACGCCCTTGCCACATGCCCGGCGGCGACCGAGGACAACCGCAGACTCGCCGCGTCCATCGTCGGGCTTGCCTCTTCGGAACCGGTCGGATCGCTCCTGGCCGAGGTGGCCAAGCTGCCCGCGGACTCGCCGCTGCGGCCGGTGCTGACCGGCATCGTCACTCGCGCGGGTCACGACCGCGACCGGATCATCGCCGAGCTCGCCGGATGGTACGACGACACCATGGACAGGCTCTCCGGCTGGTACAAGAGGCGAGTCCAGCGGTTCCTGCTCGTGTACGCGCTGCTTCTCACCCTGGTCCTGAACCTGGACGCGGTAGCGCTCACCAACGCGTTGTGGCAGAACCGGTCGCTGCGTACCGCCGCGGTCGAGGCCGTGTCCACCCAGCTGGTTTCGAACGCCGCGAACACCACACCCACCGCCGGTGCCGAGGATGCCGCGAACCGGGCGGTGGACGCGGTCCGGGACGCGGCGGCGTTGCGCCTGCCGCTGGGCTGGAGCGCCGCGGACTCCGACAGCGCGGACCCGCGGCGGGTCCCCGGGGACGCGGGCGGCTGGGTGCTGAAGATACTCGGCTGGCTGTTCACCACCCTCGCGCTCTCGCTCGGCGCGCCGTTCTGGTTCGATCTCCTCGGCCGGCTCGTCAACATGCGCAGCACCGGCCCGAAACCCACCCCCGCCTGAGGCACGGGGACACCGAGGCACGGGGACCGTCCGAGGTACGCCGCATCGCGGTACACGCAAGTGTATACGGCGCGTTACCGATTGCCGGTGCTGCCGGTGCCGGCCGCCACCGCACGGTCGGCCGGCGGGCGCAGGCCGGCGCGCAGGACGAGTTCGAGCTCGAAGCGGACGTCCGGATCGTCCAGGCCGTCGCCGAACAGTGCACGCAGCTGATTCAGCCGGTAGCGGATCGTCTGCGGGTGCACCTGGAGCTCGGTGGCGATCCGGCCGCGTTGCCCCCGCAGCCGCAGCCACAGCAGCAGGGTTTCCGCCAGGCGCGTGCGAACACGGGCGGGCAGCCCGTCCAGCGGGGCGAGCCGGCGGCTCGCGAGGTCGGCGAGCAGCCCAGGATCCCGGGCGAGCAGCAGCTGCGCGAGGTGATCGTCGGTGAACAGCGTCCCGCCGGGGGTTGCCGGCACGCCCGCCAACGTCCCGGTGTCCCGGGCCGTCCGGGCGAACGCGGCCCTGGCCGCGCTCGCGGACGCGTCCTGCCACGCAACGGCCGGACCGACGACCGCGCCGAGCCCGGCGAGCGCCCGCTCCAGCCAGCTCCGCCGCCCTGGGCCGACGGGGTCGCCGACGAACATCCAGGTGTCCTCGCCCTGGATGGTGCGGGGGGTGTCGGGCGGCAGGGTGAGGCAGGTGACACGCCGGTTACCCCGTTCACCGGTCGGCTCACCGGTCGGCTCACCGGTCGGCTCACCGCCGTCGGGTTGGGTGGCCCTGCCGGCGGCGTCGGGTAGGAGGATCGCGGCGACCACGTCGGGTAACCGGTAGGAGGCCACGCGGGCGGTCTGTTCGATCGTCGCAGGACTGCCGCCCGACAGCATCAGTTCGCCGAGCCGGTCCCACAGCCGGCCGCGTTCGCTGGCCGCCTCGGACTGCTCCTCGGCGTAGCCCTCGGCGGTGGCGCCGGAGATCCCGTCGATGTAGGCGAACATGGTCTCGGCCAGCGACACCAGCCCGTCGGCGTCCAGCCCGCCACGGCTCGCCGCTTCGGCGAGCCGGCGCCAGGCGACCCGGGCGCCGACCCGGTAGGCGCCGAGGAGGGTGTCCAACGAGCGCCCGGCACGGAATTCGCCGCGTCCCAGCCGGACGTAGACCTCGTGGCTGGCGGCGAGGTCGAGCGGCCCGTCGGAATTCGTGTCGACCACCGTGAGAAAACGCAGCAGAGCTTCCTCGACACCCTGGCGGACCCCGCGGCCGAAGGCGCCTTCCAACGGACGCGCGTAGGCCGGCACCTCACGCGCGATAGCTGCTATCAGATCGTCGCCAAGGGTCGTGAGCTCCAGCCGCAGGGCATCGGCAAGGTCAGAAGGAAACTGTCCTCCTGGAACAGTTTGCACGGGTCGGACTCTACTCCGGACGGCCCGGTAGGCCGGCAGGTCATCCCCCGACACGTAGAAAGCCGCCGTTGATACAGAGCGGTTGGTCCGGACGGATGCGTTTGCCGCCGTGGCGGCCCGTTGCCCGTTGCCTTTTCGGCAGGCCCCGGTGGGCATCGATCAACATTGCGCCGCGCTGTCCTCCAGGAATAATCGACTCCGTGGATGCACCTACTGGTCTGTTCAGCGCCGTGGTCACCGGAATCGTCATCGGCGGCCTCGCGCGCCTGGTCGTGCCGGGCCGGCAGGCGATCGGCTGCCTGATGACGATTCTCGTCGGTCTCGTCGGCGCAGCGATCGGCCTGATCGTGGCCAGCGGGATCGACGCCGGATGGTTCCTCACGGTTGCGTTGCAGGTCGGCGTGGCGGCGGTTCTCGTCCTGGTGGTGGCTGCGGCGGGAAACCGCAACCTGCCCTGACCGGGGCGAAGGGATGATCCGCTGCTGGTCGCGCGAGCCACCCGGCATTGCCCGGCGGCACCCGCGGTGGGCGCGCGCCGCCGGGAGCCGGGACCTGTGTGAGAGATCCGGACGGCATTCTGCGGAAGCAACAGATCCCGGCGCGCGTGGTCCTGTGGCGCGGATCATCCAGGACTCGGACCGTGAGCGGTCCGGGCGCAGTAGCGTTGCCAGTCGTGCCCCCTCGAACCGAGACGAACGCGACCGCCGTTTCGTTGCCGGCGCCCTCCTACACGGTTGAAAAGACCTCCCTCGCGAATGGTCTGCGCGTTGTACTGGCTCCGGATCGCACAGCTCCGGTTGTCGCCGTGGCCGTCCACTACGACGTCGGTTTCCGGTCCGAACCGGAAGGACGCACCGGTTTCGCGCACCTGTTCGAACATCTGATGTTCCAGGGCAGCGAAAATGTCGGTAAGGCCGAGCACCCGAAGTACGTGCAGGCAGCCGGGGGCACCTTCAACGGGTCCACCCATCCGGATCACACCGACTACTACGAGCTTCTGCCGTCCGGGGCGCTGGAACGTGCCCTGTTCCTCGAGGCCGACCGGATGCGTGCCCCCAGGATCACCCGGGAGAACCTGGACAACCAGATCGCGGTGGTTCAGGAAGAGATTCGTGTGAACGTCATGAACCGCCCCTACGGTGGCTTCCCGTGGATCACCCTCCCGCCGGTCGCGTTCGACACCTTCCCGAACGCCCACAACGGCTACGGGGACTTCCATGAGCTCGAGGCCGCGAGCCTGGACGACGCCGAGGACTTCTTCGACAAGTACTACGCGCCGGGTAACGCCGTGCTCACCGTTGTCGGTGACATCGACGTGGAGAACACGCTGCGACTGGTCCAGCGCTACTTCGCCGACATCCCCGCCCGTCCCGTACCGGTGCGCCCGAGCTTCGCCGAGCCGATGCGCACCGAGGACCGGCGATCGGTCCTGACCGATCCGCTGGCGCCCCGGCCCGCCCTCGCCGTCGGATACCGGGTGCCCGACCCCGCGGTGAACCTGCCGGAGTTCCTGGCCTACGACGTGCTCACCTACGTCCTGTCCGCCGGTGACGCGAGCCGCCTGGAGCGTCGGCTCGTGCAGAAGGACCGGTCGGTGATCGGTGTGAGCACCTACCTCGGCACTTTCGGTGACCCGTTCGACCAGCGGGATCCGCTGCTGCTGACATTCGAGGCCCGGCATCCGGCGGAGTCGACGCCCGAGGCGATCCTGGCAGCCGTGGACGAGGAACTCGACCGCATCGCCACCGACGGCCTGGAGCCCGGCGAGCTTGCGCGCGTGCAGGCCCGGATCGCCTCGGGTCTGCTGCGTGAGGCCGATGACGCACTCGGACGGGCACTCACAATGGCCGCCTTCGAGCTGCATCGTGGACGCCCTGAACTGCTCAACGAGCTTCCCGGGCTGGTCGCGGCGGTGACCTCGGACAGCGTGCGGGCAGCCGCGGCCGGGCTGCGCGCTCAGGGCCGGGCGGTGCTGGAACTGCGCGCCGGCGCCATTTCGTGAGCCGGCCGGACTTCACCAGCCGGCCGGGCCGCATGAGCCGGCCGGGCCGCGCCGGATACTTCGCTGAGAACGGGAGGTCGCGGTGACCGCCGCAACCGTTTCGACATCATCCGGTGCCATCGTGGCGAGGAGTCCCGGCGTTATTCCCGCGGTCGCACCGACCATGGCGGCCGCACTTCCCACGGTGGCCGAGCGGACGCTCCCGAACGGCCTGCGGGTGCTGGTGGTCCGGCGCGCGACCGTGCCACTGGTCGAGGTGCGGCTGCGGATCCCGTTCACCGGGCAGGGCGCGGCCCACCCGGCGCGCGCCGAACTACTCTCCCAGACCCTGTTCACCGGGACGCAGCTGCGGGACCGTCTCGAGCTCGCCACGACCGTCCAGGCGCTTGGCGGAGCGCTGTCGACCGGGGTGGACGCCGACCGGCTCGCGGTGGTGGGCTCCGCCCTCGCGACCAACCTCGTTGCACTGCTGGAGCTGGTCGCCGAGGTGCTGACCGGGGCGGCGTATCCGTCGAGCGAGTTCGCGGGTGAACGGGACCGGCTGGTCGAAGAAGTCACGATTGCCCACAGTCAGCCCGCGATGATCGCGCGTAACGGGCTGCTGCGCCGGCTGTACGGCAGCCATCCCTATGGCACTGACGCGCCCCCGCCGGACGTGGTGGCGCAGGTGACCGAGACCGAGATACGGACGCTGCACGCCGAGCGCATGTCACCGGTAGGCGCGATCCTGACCCTGGTCGGAGATGTCGAACCGCAGGCCGCGCTGGACCGGGTGGAAGCGGCGCTCGGTTCGTGGAAGGGGGCGGCCGCGGACCCGACACCACCGCTGCCCGTGCTGCGCCCAGGGCCAGTAGTGATCATCGATCGGCCTGGCGCGGTGCAGACGAACATCCGCATCGGTGGCCCGGCCGTGGACCGCCACGACCCCGCCTACGCCGCGCAGCGGCTCGCCAGCACCATCTTCGGCGGCTACTTCAGCTCACGCCTGGTATCCAACATCCGGGAGGACAAGGGGTACACTTACTCGCCGCGCAGCTCGGTCGACTATCCGGTCGCCGGCTCCCGTTTCACGGTGGCGGCGGACGTGGCGACCGAAGTGACCGGCCCGGCGCTGCTTGAGATCTTCTACGAACTCGGGCGGATGGCCGTACTGCCCGTGTCGACCGAGGAGCTTGACGCGGCCCGGCAGTACGCCGTCGGGACGTTGGCGCTGTCGACCGCGACCGGGGTGGGGCTCGCGTCGACGCTGTCGGCACTGGCCGGCGCGGGCATCGGAGTGGACTATCTGCATGATCACCCGGCTGCCCTTGCGAAGGTGACGCCGCAGGATGTGCTGGCCGTGTCCGCGAGGGTCCTCGCGCCGACGAGGCTGGTCACCGTGCTGGTAGGGGACGCGGAGAAGATCTCCTCCATGGTCGGGGGCGTCGTCGAGGTCACCACCGACCGGTCCACCGACCGCTGACCGCTGACCGCTGACCGGGACCCACTCGATCAGCGGCGGGACTGGTTGACCCGAGGCGGTGCCGGTCGAGGGCCGGCACCGCCTCGACCGGCCAGTTCCCCGGGTAGGACGGCCCGCGGGTCGGAGACCGAATCGACCACCTGCCGGGCCAGGTCGTGTACACGCCGTCCCATGCCGCGGGCGGTTCGCCGGAGCCGTTCGAACGCCTCCCGCGGACGGATGCGGTGACGTTCGGCCAGTACGCCGATCGCCTGTTCGACGATGACCCGCGACGCGAGCGCGTGCTCCAGCTGGACCACGGACAGCCGTAGTTGCTCGACCTCGGTCAGCTCGTGGTCGGGACGTCGGGGCCGACCGGGCGGGGCGAGGTCCTCGGCGAGCAGGTCGGCGAGGACCATCGCGGACAGCAGGTCGCCGACCGGCCGGATTTCATCGCCGGGACCCTCCACCGTCCATCCGGTCGGGGACCTGCGCAGCTGCATCTCCCGGCGGCCGGCAGGTGTGTGACCCTCCGCCTGGACGGCCTCGGCGCGTTCGGCCTCGCCGATCACCGTGCCGAGCCCGTCCGCGATCCCGCGCAGCAGGGTGATCGCGGACGTGGCGAGCGTCACAGGCCGCCGGTCAAGCCCGACAAGCAGGCCATATAACCGTCCGTCCTCACCGAGTACCGGGATGGCGACATAGCCGCGCACTCCGAGGCGGGACGGCTCCTCCGTACCGGCGAACATGGGGTCATCGCCCACGTCCGCCAGTGCGACGGGCGCGCCGTCGAGCATCCGCCCGCCGACCGTCTCGGCCCGCGGCAGGGTCAGGCCCGCGTCGAGGCCGGGCAGGGTCCCCATCGTCCGCTGGTAGGTCGCGGTTGAGGCCGACAGGACCACGAAGCCCGTCGCTTCCATCCGATGGATGGCACCCGCGGCCGCCAGCGCGACATCGACCGCGCTCCACGTACGTGCTGAAGGTACTGACGACACAGCCCGAACTCTCCCACAAACTTCACGGGCAGTGACGGAGACCGTCCCCTGATCCGGCTCGCCGGGCGTCAGGCCGGCTGGAACAGCCGGCCGACTGTCGCTCTGCGTATCCTTTATGCGGCAGAAGTGACCTTCTCGGTAACCTGGCGCAAGCTCGGGTTCGTCATCACGGTCCCGTCGGCGAAGACGACGGTGGGCACGGTTGCGTTGCCGTTGTTCGCCGCTCGGACGATCTGCTCGGCCTCCGGGTTCTGCTCGATGTCCACAGCCTCGTACGGCAGACCCGCCGTGTCGAGTTGACGCTTGAGGCGAACGCAGTAGCCGCACCACGGTGTTGAATAGATCGTCAGCACGAACAGCCCTTTCTGTGGCCATGGTGGAACAAATCTTCACAACCGTGGAGTGTCCGTATCGCTTCCCGTCGGTGGCCGCGGCTACCGTCCCTTCATGGCCCGTTCGACCATCGAAGACCCCACCGAGTCGGTGCCGGACGTCTCCGTGCACGGGCAACGGGCGTCCGGCGACGCCGGCGCGCTGGTCGACGCGCTCGATCCGGAGCAGCGGCTCGCGGTGCTCGCCCCGGTCGGCCCGGTCTGCGTGCTGGCGGGTGCGGGCACCGGCAAGACTCGGACGATCACGCATCGGATCGGCTACCTGGTCGGAGCCGGGGTGGTACCCGCCGGTCAGGTGCTTGCCGTGACCTTCACCACGCGTGCCGCGGGTGAGCTGCGCGGGCGCTTGCGGGAGCTCGGCGCGGGCGGGGTCCAGGCGCGCACCTTCCACGCGGCCGCGTTGAAGCAGCTCGGCTACTTCTGGCCCAAGGTCGCGGGAGCGGCCCTGCCCCGGCTGGTGGAGAGCAAGATCGGGCTGGTCGCCCGGGCGGCGAACCGGGTGCGCCTCTCGCCGAGCCGGACGGAACTGCGGGACCTCACCTCCGAGGTCGAATGGGCGAAGGCCACGCTGCTCACCCCCGACGGTTACCCGGCCGCCGCGGCAGCCGCGGCACGTGAGACCACCCATCCCGCCGAGGTGATCGCCCGCCTCTACGCCGCCTACGAGGAGGCGAAACGGGACGCGGGCGTGCTCGACTTCGACGATCTGCTGCTGCTGACCGCGGCTGTGATCGAGGAACACCGTTGGGTCGCGGACGAGCTGCGGGCCCGCTACCGCCACTTCGTGGTGGACGAGTACCAGGACGTCAACCCCCTGCAACAGCGTCTCCTCGAGGCGTGGGTCGGCGAGCGGGACAGCCTCTGCGTGGTCGGGGACGCGAACCAGACGATCTACTCGTTCACCGGAGCATCCCCACGTTACCTGCTGGAGTTTCCTCGTCGCTTTCCGGAAGCTCAGGTGGTGCGGCTTGTCCGGGACTACCGCTCCACCCCACAGGTGGTCGCCCTGGCCAACGGGCTGATCGCGCGTGCCGGCACGGTCGGTGATAGCGCCAGGACGCCCGGTGCGGTTCCCGTCGCGTCCCGGCGGGAGCCGCTGAAACTTGTCGCGCAACGCCCGGACGGCCCCGTGCCGGTCTTCGCCGAGCGCGACAGCGAACCCGAGGAGGCGGTCGCGGTCACCCGCCGCATCCGCGCGCTCATGGACGCGGGCGTGGCAGCCAGCGAGGTCGCCGTGCTGTACCGGGTCAACGCCCAGTCCGAGGCGTACGAGACCGCGATCGCCGCCGCCGGCATCCCCTACCTGGTCCGCGGTGGCGAGCGGTTCTTCGACCGGCCCGAGGTGGGCGAGGCCATCCGGCTGTTGAGGGCCGCTGTCCGCTCGGCCGAGGGCGACCGACCCGAGGGCCTGACCGCCCAGGTCGCGGATGTCCTCGCCGCGGTGGGCTGGCGGGCGGGCGACCCTCCGAGCGGCTCGGGCGCCGAGCGGGAACGGTGGGAGAACCTGGCCGCGCTTGCGCGGCTCGCCGACGACATGGCAGCCGCCGATCCGGGTGCCGGCCTCGACCGGTTCGTCGCCGACCTTGCCGACCGCGCCGCGCACCAGCACATCCCCACGGTCGAAGGGGTGACGCTCGCCTCGCTGCACGCGGCAAAGGGCCTCGAGTGGGACGCGGTGTTCCTGGTCGGTCTCGTCGAGGGCACGTTGCCGATCATCCATGCGCAGACCCCGGCGCAGATCGAGGAGGAACGCCGCCTGCTCTACGTCGGTATCACCCGGGCCCGGGAGCATCTGACCCTGTCGTGGGCGCTGGCCCGCAACGAGGGCGGTCGCAGGTCCCGCCGACCGTCGCGTTTCCTCGACGGGCTCATGCCGCGTTCCGGCGCGTCGGCGGGTGGGCAGGCGCGGTCGGGGGCGGCTGGTTCCGGTCCGGGGGAGCCCGTCGGCGGCGGGCAACGCTCGCGTAACCGCGCCGCGGTGCGGTGCCGGGTGTGCGGGCGTCCGCTCGCGGGCCCCGCGGCCCGGGTGGGTAGGTGCGACGACTGTCCGGGCGATGTCGACCAGGCATTGTTCGACCGGCTGCGAGCCTGGCGGTCGACCCGGGCGAAGGAGCAGGGAGCGCCGGCCTATGTGGTGTTCACCGACGCGACCCTGATGGCGATCGCCGAGCGCCGTCCCACCAGCGTCCCGGAGCTGGTGAGCATCCCTGGGATCGGCCAGGCCAAACTCGACCGTTACGGCGAGGACGTTCTTGCCCTTGTCGACGGGCGTGAGCTCCCCGAATCCGCACCGTCGCAGTCGACCGGGTGACCCATCCGGGAGCTACACTCGGTGCTGAATAGAAGACGCAGAAAATAAGTTGCCACCGTCGAGGTCGACTTCTACCGTGTTGTCGAGCACCGGAGGCGGCTGCCTGCCGCTGACACGAACGCGAAGGAGGTGATCCCCATGGAGAACACGGGGATCGTCGACGCGTTCGTCTGCCCGATGTATCGGCATGGGCTTGAGCACTGTGGGGCAGCCTGGCTGCCCGCGGCGGTGACGTTCAAGCGGGTCCTGGCCCTCGGCGGCTCCCATGGCGCCGGTGTGTTCGCTGACGGTCCGGTTCGGGTCGACGGCGCCGCGCGCCAGGCGTCGGCCACCGCCGGCCTGGATGCTGCTCGCCGGGCCGCCGACAGCCGCATCCAGGCACGCGCGATGCACCCCACGCTGAATGTTCCGGGTCCGCCCCGAGGTCTGCTCCTGGCCTGACAAGCCACCCACGAGCGCCGACCTCGAGGCCGCGGATCCCGAACGGGACCGCGGCCTTTGTGTTTTTCCGTCCGGTTTCACCCGGCCGCGAGTTCCACCCGACTGATTTTCCTGACCCACTCCCGATGTCGGAGGTGACACCGGTGTTCGACCCCTCGATCGTCGCCCGGATCGAGCGGGACCGGCTGGCTCTGCCCTGCTGGGACGTTGACCCGGACCTGTTCTTCGCCGAGTCCCCGCAGGACGTCGAATCCGCGAAGGTGGTCTGCCGTGACTGTCCGCTACGGCATGCCTGCCTGGCCGCCGCTCTCGACCGTTGCGAGCCCTGGGGCGTGTGGGGCGGTGAGCTCGTGGTGACGGGCACCGTCGTCCCGCGCAAGCGGCCCCGTGGCCGGCCCCGCAAGAGCATCGCCGCCTGATGCCCTACGCGGCTCTGCTGTCATGGCCACCACTTGGAGGGGGCTTCACCCGCTCCGTCCGGGTGGTGGCCACAAGTTTGTGATACACCGTGGAACATGGTGGGGGCATCGACGTGACCGAGTACGGCCGGTCGATCGCTCGAATCGTTCCTGTCGAGGACCGAGCTCCGATCCCGATCATGGTGCAGTTGGTCGAGTCCGGTCGGGCCCGGCTGGCGATACGGCCCGGATATCGGCCGAGGATGCGGCCAAGCGACGGCACCGATCGGTTTGGCGAGGCGCTGGAGGCGCTGCGCGACGAGGAAACCCGGTAAGCTTCACCGGATTGTTCGCGCAGTGATCCGGATGCGTTGATCCGTGTGTCTTCTCGTGGACCATGTGACGCCGGTAGTGTTCGATCGTGCCCAGCAGCCAGCGCACCCACCCGGTCGAGATAAGCGCCGGGGACGCATCCAGCGCCATGGACAACCACGTCGACGGGCAACCGGGCAACGCTACGGTCAGGTCGGGCACCGTTCGCGGCGCTGACCTGTCCGCCGCGGTTGCCGTCCTGACCAGGCCGGATCTGGCTGGCATCGTGGACCTCGTCGCGTGGGCCCGCGACAGTTGGCTCAACGTCGCGAACGCGGACGGCTCGTCGCGGCTCCTGCTCGCCGACCCGACCGGCCCCTGGCAGGTGCTGTGGGGACGCGATCCGGTGGCCGTCCAGGACCCGATGCACGGCAGCCCGCTGAAGGTGGCGCTGGACGACCCGTCACCGCCGAACAGGCGCAACTCCTACCCGTTCGCCGGGGTGCGGCTGGCCTCCGTCTTCGCCGATCCGACCCGGTCACCCGATGTCGTCGTCGTGCACAGCGCCGCGCACCACTGGCCGCAGCGCGGCGGCCACCTCGGTGAACACGGGTCGCTGGACGCGGGTCAGTCCCGGGCACCACTGCTGCTGTCCGGGGCTGGTATTCGTGAGCGCGGGCTGCTGGCCCGCGCCGCCCGCACCGTCGACGTCGGGCCGACCCTGGCCTGGCTTGCCGGCGCGTCCATGGACGACGGTGAGGAAACCGGTGGCGCCGGTGGCCCGGGTATCGGAGGCTCGGGTATCGGTGGCGTCGACGGCCGGGTGCTCGCGGACCTGTGCGCGCCGGGTGCACGCCACGTCGTCGGACTGCTCTGGGACGGCGCGAACTGCAACGACCTGCTGCACCTGGCCGCCACCGGCGAATTGCCGGCCGTGGCCCGGCTGCTGGCGCGGGGATGCGCCCTGACCGGTGGTGCCATCGCGGAGTTCCCCAGCGTGACCCTGACGAACCACACCTCGGCGCTCACCGGCGTCGGCCCGGGACGCCACGGCATCCTGAACAACGTCTACTTCGACCGGGAGACCGGCCGTCGGGTCATAGCCAATGACGCGGCCACCTGGCACGTGGCGTGCGACCAGCTCCGGCCGGGTGTGCGGACGGTTTTCGAGGCGATCGCGGCGTCGCGGCCGGGTGTGTCCACGGCGTGTGTCAACGAGCCGATCGACCGGGGCGCGACATACTCGACGTTCGGGATGGTCCGGGCGATGAGCGGTATCGACGGTGCCGGTGGGCTGGGCGACCATCTGCCGTCGGCGCGGGACGACCCGCACGCGACCCAGGAATGGGTGGCGGCCGACCCGGACTACGCCTGGTCCACACAGGTGGATGCGATCGGTCTCTCGCAGATCGACCAGTTGTGGGGCGGTGACGCGGAACCGCCGGCATTCACCTGGTGGAACACCACCGTCACCGACACCGGGCATCACGGCGGCGGGCCTTTCTCGCCGGAGGCCCGGGCCTCGCTTGCGGACGCGGACCGGCGCCTCGGGGTGTTCCTCGACCTGCTGGACGCCCGCGGGCTCACCGACCATACCGTCATCCTGCTGACCGCGGACCACGGCAGTGAAGGCGCGGACCCGGCGTGCACGGGTGACTGGGACGAGGCCCTGCGCGCCGCCGGAATCCCCTTTCGCGACGAAGCCTACGGTTTCCTCTACCTCGGTGACCACGCGGCGGGCGAAAGCCCGCTGTAGGGGCGGGTCTCATTGAACGGCTGCCCTCGCAGTGCGTCTCCTCGGTGGTTGCGCTGATCGCATGGAGCGAGCGGTGCGTCTGACTGCGGTTGTCACCCATGAGGACGACTGGTACGTGGCGCGTGCTCTGGATGTCGAGGTGACCAGCCAGGGGGG